>JAIRTQ010000011.1 GCA_031254835.1 Puniceicoccales bacterium
AGCGGAAAATGTAGGGCATGGAGGAAAGAATCGGGCCAGCGGTCCCGTACATCCAAAACGAGGGGCACGGAACGGCAACGAGCGTATTCGATGACGCGGCGGGCCAGCCGCAGTGGTGGAATGGAGCAGAGAATGATGTCCGGCGGTGTTTCTGCTGAGGCGCAGCAACAAAAAAAATTTGCCAATTCCCTATCGTGGCGCGAATGGCGGATGGAAACGCTTTTCGTGTATGGCGTCGGGCTATGAAGAAAACGGTAGCGGAGTCGGGTTCCGATTATCACTTCACGGCTTTCGCAGAAGCGAAAAACTTTACGCAGCTGGTCGAAGGTGGAAGTCCAGTATAAAACAGAGTTCCCCTTTTCCACTAGGCGGTTGATCAGCATTTCTGTACGGAACGGACGATTGCCACCGTCGAAGAAGGAAATCGGCTCCCCCATCTGTAGCACCCAAATGTTCACGGCGACAGCTTGTGTATCCGGCAAAGTGGGAGCTGTCCACCCATTTCCCGATTTCCGCCAGCCCAGACTTCCTCATCGGCAGCGGTCAAAATTTCGTAGCCGCCCTATCCACCTCCTTTCTAAGACCCATTTTCGCTTGCCTCCCGCCAACGTTTTTCCCCATTGGGGCCGTGGGATCTCGCATCTGTGTTGCCCTATCCGGCGGGGTAGATAGTGCCGTCGCGGCCCATTTACTTCTCGAAAGCGGCCACGCGGTGGAAGCGGTCCACATGCGCACCTGGCAGAGCGAGGACGGCGCCGGCGAATGTCCCTGGCAGGAAGATCGGGAAAGTGCCCAGGCCGTCGCCGAACATCTGGGAATCCCTCTCCGCATAGAAAGTCTAATTTCCCTCTATCGGCAACACGTCGTCGATCCGCTCGTCGCCGGCTATGGCTCTGGTCGAACACCCAATCCGGACATGCTCTGCAATCGATTTATCAAATTCGGTGCTCTTCTCGAAGGGGCCCGTGCTTCCGGCTGCGACTTTTTGGCCACCGGTCACTACTGTCGAATAGAGCATTTTCCTTGCGGTAAGCATATTATCCGCCGCGGCGTGGACCAGACCAAGGATCAGTGCTATTTTTTGGCCGCCGTCCGTCGGGAAGCCCTGCCCTATGCCCTCTTTCCCTTGGGCGGACTCACCAAAAAGCGGGTTCGCGAGATTGCCCGCAAGGTCGGCCTTCCCAACGCGGAACGAAAAGACAGTCAGGACATTTGCTTTTTAGGGGGAAAGGTGAAAATCCAGGACTTTCTCGGCCGCTACCTGCCTGACAGGCCGGGGGACATCCTTTCCGGGGAAGGAAAAATTCTCGGTCGCCACCGGAGTCTGTTCCGCCACACGCTCGGGCAGCGAAAAGGCCTGGCCATTCCGTCCAATCGGGACTTTGAAAGGTACGTTGTCACAGGAAAGGACCTGGAGTGTAACACGCTAACGGTAGCATTCGAGTCGGATCGGGAAAACGGCCTCTGGAGCGATTCGGTCGAGCTGCGCGATTTGAATTTTCTCTGCGAACCAATTTTAGGCAAACGTCGGCTTCTTACGGAACCGCGCTTTCGCGATTCGTCGGTGGCCGCGACCGTCCACTTCCGCGAAAACGGCACCACCGCCCATGTCTGTTTCGAGCAACGGCAACGAGCCCTGGCGGAAGGACAAACGCTAGCTTTCTACGATGGCGATCGACTCCTGGGCGGCGGGACCTACGGCCCTCGCCTGTCACATTGAAGGAAGGAGTAAGTTACTGCCCAAAAAACGAATTTGTGCCAGTAAAGGTCCCGATCGCGGCAGAGGCCTTCCGGCGGTACTACCACTACCACCGGAGTAATTTGCGAATTGGGCCATCTGGGAGAGGTTTTGCCTAGCTATCATCTGCTGGGGACCACTCGAATCGTGAGCGCTGAGCTTGGTACGATTGCGGATCAAACCGCCTAGCACGCCGTTCTTTCAGCGGTCTCCGCTCCGCCAGCTTTGTTGGCGAGGTTTTGACGTCATCCGTGCCACTCGGAGCTGCCATTGGAAACCCTTTTTTCCGCCGTCTCAGCTTCGCTGGATTTGCATTTTCCGCGGCTACCACAGTTTCGAGCGCCTCACTGAGGGCATCAATATCATCAATGCTATCCACTTTAATCGTTCCGCCGCCCCATTGCACATGTGTCGCAATGAACTTTTCAAATTGCTCTTTTTGGACTGGCCAAGTGTACCAGTACTCTCCTTGGAGAGCAGCTGTAACGGAAGCTGACAATTGGACGGGAGTCGGGTTCCGACAAGAATTGGACACCACATAGTAGAAGCCATCTTCATAGAAAAAATTGGTTCCTTGGGATCCAGCAGTTACATTTCTTGTACTCATGGCGGAACCATGGAATGGCTATGTGCCTCTGTCAACGTTTTTTATGGAATTCGTCCCTTTTGGCAAGATGGACAAGGCTAGTGAAAGACCCGATCGAGACAGAGGCCTTCCGGCGGTGCGGACTGGAGTGGGCCGCTGATTAGGCCGGTGGGATCTGCGAGAAGCGCACCGAGAGATTTTTCATCGGCCTGTCCGCGGCCGACCGCCACGATCGCTCCCACCATGCGCCGCACCATGCGGTAGAGGTAGCCGTTTCCCTCCGTCACGTAGCGAAATAGGTCCCCCTCGACAGTCCAGTCGCTGCGATGGATGGTGCGCACGGGATCCCGATCGCCGATCGCGCCGCGGTTGGAAAATGCAAAAAAGTTATGGGTGCCGAGAAAAACCTTTGCCGCGGCATCCATGGCGGCCAGATCCAGTGGCCCGTCCCCCAGCGACCAGCGATAGCGGCAATGGAAGGGGTCCGCAAATCCGCGCTGGAGCTCATAGACATAGCGCTTCCCCTTGGCTGAAAAGCGGGCGTGGAAGTCGGATTGGACTGGAAAAATTTTTTCAACCCGGATGGCGCGGGGGAAGCCGCAGCGGAGAGCCCGCAGCAGCGCATCGGGACCGTGCCTCCAGCCGAAGCTGTCGCAGTGAAAAACTTGCCCCCGAGCGTGTACGCCCGCGTCCGTCCGACCGGCTCCGATGGCGGCGGTTTTTCTCTCAAAGATCTGAGACAGGCGGGCTTCCAGAAAATCTTGCACCGTATTGGCGTTCGGCTGGCTCTGCCAGCCCGCCAGTCCAGTGCCGTCGTAGGCGCAGAGGCCGCACCAGCGCTGCCGTTCATCGCTCATCGTAAACCTTTTGCCATTCTTTGCTCCTCAAAAAAATCCTGCAGCAAAAGCGCAGCAGCCCGAGAATCATCCTTTCCGCTCCGCCGCCGCAGGAGTAGCTTCGCCAATGGATTGCGGCCGGCTGGTCGGTCCCGGTCCACCTGGTAGGAGGTGAGCCGCTCGTCAGAAAAATGCACGGGCAGAGAAAAATGCTCTCGAAGCCGTTCTCCGAAGGCCTGTACTTCTCTGGCCCAATCGCCTTCTCCACCATTGTGATCGAGTGGCAGGCCGACGACAAAGGCGACGATTTCTCCTTCACGGACGACGGCTCCTAGCGCGGCCCAAAAGTCCACGGCCGGCCCGCAGACGATGGGCGGGCGGGCCACGGCGACGGCGAAGGTCGGATCGCCCCAAGCAAGGCCTATCCGCTTACGGCCGTAGTCAATGGCGAGATAACGGCCCATGGCCCTTTAAAAATTCAGCGGCTCCAAGCTGCGGCCGCACCGTTGGCAGGGAATCTCGTCCCTCTGCCCACTCTGCCAGAGGCAGCAGCTGTCACAGCGAAAAACATGAAAAAGTGCCCGCCGCCGCTCCCGACGAAAGGCAAGAAATTCAGCGGCAATCCAAAGAAATAGCGCAGAGCAAAGCGTGCAAAGTACCAGCAGAGAGAACACTATCACAAGCAGCGGCATAGCATTTTCATCACGCAACGGCCCGAAGCGGCATTACCACGCAGAGAAAATCTTCGTCGGCCCGCAGGACGCCAGGACTCAGATGGTCGCGAAACTCAAAGAAAACTTCTGGGCAGTTCAACGCCCGCAGCGGATCGATGAGGTACTTAGGGTTGAAGGAAATCTCCGCCTCCCGCTGGCCCGGCGAAACGGCGGCAACGCGCTCGTATGCGTCCCCCACATCGCCGCTAGAGGCAAAAATTTCCACCAGATTTTCACTGAATTTTAGCCGTACGGCCGGCGCCGCCCCGCTAACAACGAGCGCCGCCCGCTGAAGAGCCGACAGAAAAGCCTCCCGCAGAAGAGCCACCCGCCACTCGGCGACGCTGGGGATGACCTGCCGGTAGTTGGGATAGGTCCCTTCCACCACCTTGCTCACCAAAAAGGCCCGCCTACGGGCAAAATCCTCCGGATAGGCAACCTCAAAAAACACCTGCCGGTTTCCGAAAGAAAAGGCAACTTTGTCGGCTTCCGCCAAGAGCCGTAGCAATTCGGCTCCGCTTCTGGCCGGCAGAATGAGCGTGCCGCTGCCAGATTCGGCGCCGCGATGGCAGCTGCGGGCCAGCCGACGACCGTCCGTGGCCACCAACGTCAGCGTGCCCTCGGCCAATTGAAAATAGATGCCGTTTAGGATCTGCCGGTGCTCATCCCGCGATTGGGCGTAGTCCACCTGCCGCAGCAGGGAAGTAAATTTTGCGGCGGGAAGCTCCACGGCCACGGATTTTTCAACGATCGGCAGAGAAGGGAAGTCGCCGGCCGGCAGGGCGGTAAGTCGGAAAAGGGACCCGCCGCCGGCCAGACGGACGGCCGTTCCGGCAGAGAGCAGCTCCACGTCTATGGAATCGGCGTCGATGGCCCGACAGACGCTGGCCATTTTTCGCAGCGGCAATGTGGCGCTCCCTTCCTTCTCCACGGCCGCCGCCAGGGTGTTCCCCATAGCGAAGTCCAGATTAGTGGCCGTCAGAGCCAGCCCGCCTTCTCCAGCCTCCAAGAGAACATTGCTGAGAATGGGCGCGGTGGGATTGGCCGCCACGGCACCGCCAATCGCCTGCAGAGCGTCACAGAGCGCATCCCGCTCTACCGAAAATTTCATAGCTAGCGGTGAAGTCCCTAATCTTTGCTCTCATTTGTCAAGGGCTAAGGGAAATCGTGAAGGTTCAACGACTTCTATGCAGCTCAACCACCTGCCAGAAGACAAATCGAAAGCTGGTGCTGCGTTATTGGAAATGACCCGCCGCGCCTTCGAGCGTGATTTTGCGGGTAAGGCCAGTATCGACGAATTTCTTTCTGACGAAAAGGCATTAGAAGATGCCAAAAGGAGAAGAGCGGAAGGTAGAGAGCAAGTATACGTGCAATGCGTACTTAACTTGGAAACAGGAAAAGCGACCTATCGGGTTATAGAATTAAATGCGGACGGCGATGGATTTGAGCCCTGTTTGCCGACGAAACAGCTAAAGGCTCTACCGGATATGGAAATTGCCGCACTCCCCAGTGAAATTAGTCAGACAATTTACGACCTTAGAGAGGAGGCAAAAAAGGATGAGATGCCTACCAATAAAAGCTATTCCCCGGAAGAGACCGCATATCTTCTTAGGTTGCTATGCGTAAACAAACCGGTGGGCGTCGTGGACACGGCACCGGCAGATGTAGGTTACGAGGAAATTACTCCCTGCCATTCGATGAAAGCGTGGCCGACGGGACGATGGCATCGGCCAGGCCATAGTCAATGGCTTCCTGCGCGTTGAGAAAAAAATCCCGGTCCGTGTCCTGCCGAATTTTTTCGATGGGCTGGCCAGAGGCGCGGGCGAGGATGTCGTTCAACTCTTCTCTGGTACGCTCCATTTCCTCCGCCTGGATATTCAGATCTACGGCAGGGGCATAGATCTGTCCCTGGATGAGCGGCTGATGGATCATTACGCGGGCGCCTGGGTAAAGCAGTCGCCGACCTTTTTCGGCCGCGCAGAGCAGGATAGACCCCATGCTGGCCGCCATGCCCATCACAACGACCGTAAC
>JAIRTQ010000025.1 GCA_031254835.1 Puniceicoccales bacterium
AGACCCCGGAAAGGCATTAGAGCCACCTGAAAAGTCATCCGCCAAACCGAACGCAGACAGGACTGGCCTAATATGTGCAGCAGAAGTGGCGACATAACGGAAAGAACGGCGATCCAAACGAGAAAACTAGGCAGCTCGATGACATAAAAACTGATAGGGTTGAGTAGTATGGCATGGAGGAGGTTCGCGCACGGTACTAGTTTCTCGCTGGCATCTGGCTCCTTTGACACAACTTTGAGTGTGTCAGGAATAGCCTCCGGTGAAAGAGGACAACCGAACAATTTCGGATCTGCTGTTGATGTAGTGTCCAAAGCACGCAATTATAGCTAATTTTACAGCCAACGCGCGCCAAATTTTTTTTTGCTTTCATTTAGGTAGCAAACCGCTTTAATCCAAACTGATTTGGGTCTTGCGGAAATTTCCATCCTCCGGGCCCCGCTGCCCTCCTATGACGCAAGCGCTAGGTCTGCTAGTCTCGCACGATAAGCACATCTTCCGGCCGCACATTTGCCAAGATCGTTTCTTCGGCGCCGTGGCTCAGATGGCGGGGATTTAGCTCTGACACCTTCAGTCGTATGCCGTTCCTGAGAAAATCGTAATGGGCCACTTCACCAAAATAGGTCATGGCGACGATGTTGCCAGCGAAACAGTTACAGTCGATGGTCTCGCTGCGAAGCCGAATTACCTCCGGCCGGAGGGACAGGTGGGCCCGATCGCCGATGCCGGGCGGCTCGTCCTTGTTCACTGGCATGCCCCGCAAAACGCCCAGAACTGTCTCCACGGAAAAAAATTCGCCCTCACGGCTTAGCACTTTTCCTTCTAAAAAGTTCGTCTCCCCGACGAATTGGGCCACGAAGCGGTTGCGGGGCAGCTTGTAAACCATCAAGGGGGAACCGATCTGTTCCACCCGGCCACGGGAAAAGACGGCAATCCGGTCGGCGATGGAGAGGGCCTCCTTCTGGTCGTGTGTGACGTAGATGGTGGTAAGCCGGTGCTCCTTGCAAATCCGGCGGATCTCGATGCGCATCTCATTGCGCAGCTGTGCATCCAAATTGGAAAGGGGCTCATCCAGCAGCAGACAGCGGGGACGGACGGCGAGGGCCCGGGCGAGGGCAACCCGCTGCTGCTGCCCGCCGGAGAGTTCGTTGGGCTTTCGCTTGGCAAATTGCTCCATACGGACCCCAGCCAGTGCCTCCGCCAGCCGCTCCTCGATGACAGATTTTGGCAATTTCTTCTGTTTCAGTCCGAACGCGACATTTTCCGCGACGGTCATGTGGGGCCAGAGGGCATAGCTCTGAAATACCATGCCCGCCTGTCGCCGGTTGGCCGGCAGCCGAGTAACGTCCTTTTGGCCAAAGAAGAGCCGCCCGCCGTCGGGAACGCAGAAGCCGGCCAACGTCCGCAGCAGCGTGGTTTTCCCGCAGCCGCTCGGCCCGAGAAGGAAAAAGAGCTCCCCGGGAGCAATTTGGAATTCAATGGCGTCCAGAGCCACCACCGAGCCGAACCGCTTCGTGATGCGGTCAATGCCGATCCCAATCATCGAATGGCCCTATCTGAAAGCGACCGCCGTGACCGTCAAGGGGGAAACGCCGGCAATCTGCGCTTTCTACCTTGCCAGTTGCCGACCCAAGAGCAAGTGCTAGGGACCATGCGGGTCGGAATCGTCGGATTGCCCAATGTGGGGAAAAGCACCCTCTTCAATGCACTAACGCGCAGCAGGAAAGCGGAAGCCCGCAACTATCCCTTCTGCACCATTGAGCCAAATGTGGGGATCGTGCAGGTGCCGGACCGACGGCTCGCAATTTTGGAAGAAATGTTCCACCCGCTCTCGCTCATTCCAGCCGCCATTGAGTTCGTGGACATCGCCGGGCTAGTGGCGGGAGCAAGCCGCGGAGAGGGTCTGGGGAATAAATTTTTGGCCAGCATCAGGGAAATGGACGCGCTCGTGCACGTGGTCCGCTGCTTCGAAGATGGCGATATCCTCCATTCGACGGGCAACGTGGACGGTCTGCGCGATTTAGAAATTATTCAGACGGAACTACTTTTGGCTGATTTGGAATCACTGCGGAGCCAGCTGGAGCGCGGGAAAAAGCGGGCAAAGGCTCTGGACAAGGAGGTGATTCAGTCCTGTGCCCTCATGGAGCAGCTCATCGAATGGCTGGACGGAGGGCAGCCGGCCCACACGCTTTCGCTGCCGAATGAGGAAATTCCTCTCCTGCGGCGCCTCTGCCTGCTCACCGCAAAGCCCATTCTTTACGCCTGCAACGTGTCGGAAGAGGATCTGGCCCATCCGGAGAATAATCCGCAGCTGAAGGCCGTTCGCACCTACGCGGAAAGTCATCGGCCGGCGGAGGTCTGTGCGGTCAGCGCCCGGCTAGAGGAAGAGCTGGGTGACCTTTCGGCAGAGGAAGCGCAAAAATTTTTGGCAGAATTATCCATTTGCGACAGCGGCGTTTCTGAGCTCATCGCCCGCTCCTACCGGCTGCTGAATTTGGCATCCTTCTTCACGGCCGGCGAGAAGGAGGTGCGTGCCTGGACCTTTCGCCTGGGCATGCGGGCCCCTGCCTGCGCCGGCGCTATCCATGGCGATTTCGAAAAGGGCTTCATTCGGGCAGAAATTGTTGCCTACGAAGATCTAGTCCGCCACGGCGGGGTGGCTGCCGCCCGTGCCGCCGGCCGCTACCGCATGGAGGGGAAAGACTACGAGATGAAAGACGGCGACGTGGCCAATTTCCGATTTAATTGAATCAAGGCCCGGGTATGATGACTGGTCACTGCCGCTACCCGGAATGATGTAGTCTGCCGGATCCTTTGGCCGCAGGCCTTCCCGCGTTGCCCTTGAAGATTCGTACCACCAATGCACGCTCGGCCCGGGTTCCGGCAATCGCGGGAGACAAAGGAGGCAGGCGGACCATCTGACAAAGCCATCAACTCCTTTCAGTGGTCGCATATATAGCTCGTCACAGGGCACTAGCAGGCCGTCATCGAATGTAACCGTGTACCCGGAGTCATTCATTTT
>JAIRTQ010000022.1 GCA_031254835.1 Puniceicoccales bacterium
TTTTGAAAATTTCAAAAGCACACAAAGCGGCGGCAGGTCCTTCAAAGGCGCAATTTCCGTGACAGTCGGACGGCAAAGGCCGCTTGACAACGCCGGTGACCGACCCATGGTTTCCCTCATAGGCTTTGCATAGGAGGACGGAATGCAGGAAAATTGCTCTAAGAGAAGGAATTATCGTGTCACAGTAATTTTTGATGCCCGTGAGCAGCAGGAATCACCGGACGAAATGCGAGACCGGGTAGGCAAGCTTATGGAGAGCATCGGCGCCGAGCTGTCGGCGTCGGAAAGCTTAGGCACGAAAGCATTTGCCCGCTGCCGCAGTAAAAAATTCCGCGAGGGCGCCTATGCCAGCTATCTGCTTGCCGCAGAGCCTTCCTTCGACGAAGGGCTGCTGTCTCGGCTACGGCTAGATCGAACCGTTAACCGCACATTTGTTGAAAAAGTCTAGTGTCATGGCTACTTTGAATCGTGTATATCTAATCGGAAACTTGACGCGCGACCCGGAGGTGCGCACTACGCCGAACGGCACGTGCATTTGCCGGCTCGGACTGGCGGTCACACGCCAATTCCGCAATGCGGACGGCTCCTCGCGGGAAGAGGTGCTGTTCATTGAGGTGGACAGCTTCGGCAGACAGGCGGAAACGATTGCCCGCTACATGTCGAAGGGGCGGCTCATTCTCATCGAGGGACGGCTGCGGCTCGACCAGTGGGAGAGTCAGAACGGCGAAAAGCGAAGCCGCATTATGGTGGTCGCGGAGAATTTTCAATTTCTCACGGCCCCTAATCGTCAGCAGGATGGGGAGGGTCAATCCTACGGCCGCGACGACGGCGGGCGGCAGCAGCAACAGCAGCGCCGCGGCAACCGTCCTTCTCGCGCGGAAAGCGAAGGGGATGAGGCCGCGACCGAAGAAGAGGAGGATGAGGAGGTCCCTTTCTAACGCCTTAGCTTAGGAGAGTTTGCCATGGCAATGAGTGAAATTTTACTGCTGGAGCCGGTCACTGGACTTGGCGAAGAGGGCGAGTGCGTTCGCGTGAGGGCCGGCTATGCCCGCAATTTTTTGGTTCCCCACAAGAAGGCTCTCGTTTTTAGCGCCGCTAACAAAAACCGGATTGGCGCTCTAATTCGACGGCAAGAGGAGCGGCGCCAAAGAGAACGGGAGGCGGCAGAAGTACTTGCCCGCCGGTTCGATGGGCTTAGAATCGTCGTGGCCGTGCGTACGGGAGAGAATGGAAAGATGTTTGGCTCCGTAACGGCCATTGATTTGGAGAAGGAGCTGGCAGAGAGGGGATTGGAGATCGCCAGAGACCGTATTCGGCTGGAACAGCCTCTGCGGGAGCTTGGGCTGCACGACGTGGAAATTCGACTCCATCGGGACGTGCGAACTGCTATCTCTGTGGAGATCGTTTCCGAGAACCCAATCCTGACCGCTGCCGCCGACAGGGGCCAGCAGTAGCGGGTGGGTGCTGCGAGAAATGACTGTGCGGGGCCAGAATGAGATCCTGCGCGCTCCGCCGCACAGCGTAGAGTTGGAGCAGGCGCTGTTAGGCTGCTGCATCGTGGAGGGCGGCCAGGAGAGCATATCTCTCTGCATTCAGAAGCGGCTCAGCGCCGACTCTTTTTACTATCCGGCCCATCGGGCCATATTCGCGGAGATGTATGACCTCTATCAGCGCAATAGGCCGCTGAGTGAGACCACATTACGTGATGTGCTATCGGCAAAGGATCGGCTGGCTGCGGCCGGCGGCGGCGCTTATCTGGCTCAAATCTGCAGCCGAGTGGATTTCTCCGCCCATTTGCCCTATTTCATCGACCGCGTCCGCGACTATGAGCTCGTCCGACGGGTCATTTCCTCGTCCGAAGCGCTCATCGCTAAGGCATTCGAGAGCCAGGAGGACGTGGCTCGATTTCTCGCCGAGGCGGAAGAAAAAATTTTCAGCATCAGCAAAGATTTGGTCCAAGAAACGGCCCAGCCCATCGACGTGCCCATGCGGCAGGCGATTCAAAATGTGCAATCGCTGCTGCAGAGAAAGGGAGAAATTTCCGGCATTCCGAGCGGTTTTACGGAATTAGATCGGCTAACGGGCGGTTTTCATCCGGCCGAGATGGTCGTAGTGGCGGCCAGGCCCTCCATGGGAAAGACCAGCCTCGCGCTCAATTTCGCGGAAAATGCCATCCTGCCGAAGGCGAAGGTGGTAGCGCCGGTGCCCACGCTGTTTTTCAGCCTAGAAATGAGCTCGGATCAGCTGGCCATGCGGCTCCTCTGCGGGCGAGCCGGCGTTCGAGTTTCCGGACTGCGGGAGGGCACAATCCCCCGCGGCTTCCAGAATGAGCTGCTGCGCGTGGCCCAGGAGTTCCGCGGGGCGCCCCTCTGGATCGATGAGTCCTCCAATCTAACGATTTTGGAGCTGCGCGCTCGGGCCCGCCGTCTGCACAGCCGAAACAGGCTTGGGCTGGTGATCATCGACTATTTGCAGCTGATCGCCGGGACGGACGGCAAGGCCCACCGGGAGCAGCAGATTGCAGAAATTTCGCGGGGTGTGAAGGCCATGGCTAAGGAGCTACACCTTCCGGTCATCGTGCTGAGCCAGTTGAACCGAGAATCGGAGCGGGAGAAGCGGCAGCCGAGACTGTCGGATCTGCGGGAGTCGGGCGCCATCGAGCAGGACGCGGACCTGGTTATGCTGCTGTCACGGCCCCGAGAAACGGACGAAGAAGCGGAAATGTCTTTATGTTCGAATGAATTGCTCCGAGAACTGATCGTGGCCAAGCAGCGGAATGGGCCCGTCGGAGTCGTGCCGTTACTTTTTGATCGCTGTATTACGAAATTCGGAAATTACCAGGATGATGGAACGGACAGAGAGAAGGAGGGTGGAGCCTATGGGGCTGGGCGTGAGAGTTAGAATGCTTTCGCTGTGGCTGTTCTCATGGATAATCTGCTGCTTCGGCGCCGCGACGGCGGGCGGAGTTGATTTGGTTGTCGAAGACGTGCAAGTGCTGAGCGAAGGGGGGCCCATGCCCATCAACGATGCGGCGCTCTCTGCCCTCATCAAAGTGCGTAAGGGCGAGCCTTTTCTGCAGGAAAAAAACGATGACTCCATTCGAGCTCTCTACGGGACAAAATTATTTGATCTGGTCGAGGTGCGCACGGATAGGGACGTGCGCGACGGTAAAATTTCTCTGACCTACGTGCTTCGCCCGAAGGCGCGAATTGGCCGGGTGTCGTTTCAGGGAAACAGGCGGTTCAAAAATAAACAGCTCCGGCGGGCCGTCTCCATCGACGACGGGGCCGCGCTGGACTGGGCCCAGGTGCAGAAGGATCTGGAGGCCATTCGGAAGCTGTACTTGGATAAGGGCTACGCGGACATTGCCGTCCGCGCGGTCAGCGGCGAGGAGCGGCGAGACGGGACGCCTGTGGATCTTACCTTTGCGATAGATGAGGGCAATCGGCTTCCCATTTCGCGGATCTCCTTCCGTGGGAACCGCTCGATTTCTTCTCGGGAACTGGCCAAGCAGATGAGCACCCGCCGCCGCACTCCCCTTTCCCTACTCACCGGCACCGGCTGCTACCGGGAAGAGCAGATGGCCGACGATCTGGAAACGCTCTGCGAGTACTACAGAAACCGCGGCTTCCTGGACGTGCAGATCCGCCCGGAAAATATCACTTTGGAGCGTCGGCGGGGGAAGCGGCTCCGGATAGTTATCCCCGTAGAGGAAGGGCGGCGCTCTTTCGTGGGAAGTATCACTTTCAGCGGCAATAAGGTCTTGTCCACGCGGACACTATGGAAATTGCTACAAGTGAAAAAAGGTGAGCCCTTTTCGCCGGAGCAGGTCGACAAAACATTGGAAGCCATCCAATATGCCTACGGCCGGGACGGATTCATCGATACGGGCGTGTGCGCTAAGAGGCGGGCCGACGTGGCAAAAAATGCCATTGATTTGGAATTTGCCATCCACGAGTCGGGGCCGTGTCGAGTGGGCATGGTGCAGATCCAGGGGAACTGTAAGACCAAGAACAATGTCATTCTGCGGGAGCTTTCCCTCTTCCCCTGCGACAAATTTGACCTGATCAAACTGCGTAACAGCGAGAACCGTCTGCGCGAGACCCGCTTCTTCCAGCAGGTGGCGCTGATTCCGGAGCCCACCGGAGAACGGGACGTGAGGGACGTGCTCATCAACCTGCAGGAGGGCCACACTGGTCGCTTTTGTGTCGGCTCCGCAATGAGTTCGTTAGACAACGTCAGCGCATTTGCGGAGCTCTCCCAGGGCAATTTCGACATCGGCGGCTCGCGCAGCCATTTTCAGGGGGCCGGACAGAAGTTCCGCGCGCGGGTGGACATCGGCACGCGTACGTCCCAGGCCAGCGTGAATTTCGAGGAGCCGTGGCTCTTCGATCGGGAATTGGCTTTCGGCAAGGAGCTCTTTCTCGTGCGCAGCGGATACAAAAAGGGCGACTACAACTACAGCGGCGCCAGCTACAATGAGGAGCATGGCGGCTTTGAAGTCTACCTCCGCAAGCGCATTTGGGGATTGTTGGAAGGCAAACTCTACTACCGGCTGGACCGGTCCCGTGTCTACGACGTGGAACCCTTTGCGCCGGAACCACTAAAAAAGCAGGCGGAAGATGGTGCGCAGTGGGTTTCCAAGGGCGGGTTCCTGCTGGAGCGGGATTCGCGGGACAGCCTGCTCTATCCCACGGTCGGCAATCGGATCCATTGTGCGGTGGACTACGCCGGCCTCGGCGGCGACGTGCACTACGTGAACTTCAGTCTGCAGGCCGGCCAATGGATTCCCGTCTGGCGAAATTTTCTATGCCAAACCTTTTGCCTAATCGGTAAGGTCGGCACCATGAAAGGTCTTCGCGGCCACGATGTCCCCTACTTCGACAGAACCTTTCTCGGCGGACCCGCCGACATGCGCGGCTTTGACATTCAAGCCGTCGGCCCCCGCGACTACCGCTACGTGCCGGTCGGCTGCCTGAGCTATGCCTACGGCTGTGCCGAGTACTGCTTCCGATTGGTGGATCAGCTGCGGCTGGTGCTCTTTACGGATGGAGCCTATACGGGGACGCGCTTTGGCCATCTAGACGATCCCTTCTACTGGGATGCGGGCGTGGAGCTGCGGCTCTTCGTGATGGGCTCGCCGCTCCGTCTCATTTTCGGATGGCCGCTGCAGGGCGATCCTCGGCGGGAACGGGAAATGAATTTCAATTTCACCTTCGGGACGGTTTTTTAGGGAAGCCATGGACAGCGAACGAGTTCTCGGAGCGAATGGTCCAGTCGAAGTCACCAGCGATGTCCACGCGGTGCGGCTAAAGAAATTGGCCGCACTGCGGGCGCGGGGCATCGATCCGTACCGCCAATCGTGCGTTCAAAGCCACACGACCGAAGAGGCGCGACGGCTGCTAGGAGACAAAGATGAACTGAACGAGCGGGTTTCCATCGCCGGACGAATTACCGCCTTCCGGCTCATGGGAAAAGCCGCATTTGTCGTGCTGCTGGACCGGGCCGGCAGCCTGCAGTGCTACCTAAGTCGGGACGGGGTCGGCACCGAGGACTACGCGCTTTTCAAAGAGTACGACGTCGGCGACATCGTGGCCGTAGGCGGCACCCTCTTCCGCACTTCAACGGGAGAGGCCACTGTCCGGGCCGACTCCATCACCCTCGTGTCCAAATCCCTTCGCCCGCTTCCCGACAAGTTTCACGGGATTGCGGACAGCGAGCAGATCTACCGAGAGCGGCACCTGGACCTCATCGCCAACCGGGAATCTCGCCGGCGCGCCTTCCAGCGCATCGAAATTTTGAAGGAAATCCGTAAATTCCTTTGGTCTCGCGATTTCGTGGAAGTGGAAACCCCGTTCCTGCAGAATGTGGCCGGCGGCGCGGCGGCGCGACCTTTCGTGACCCACATGAACGCCCTAGATCGAGATTTTTTCCTGCGTATCTCTTTGGAGCTCTATCTGAAACGCATGCTGGTGGCCGGCTTCGACCGCGTCTTCGAAATGGGCCGCGTATTCCGCAATGAGGGCCTCTCCCGCCGCCACAGCCCAGAGTTCACGATGATCGAGCTCTACCAGGCCTACGGTGACCACCGCACCATGATGGCTCTCGTCTACGATCTCCTGCAGCACCTCTGCGAAACGGTCCTCGGCACCAAGGAAATTCGCCAGGCCAACGGCGAAGTGCTGCGGCTCGGCGGCACTTGGCGGGAAGTCACCTACTGCGATCTGGTCCGAGAAGCGACCGGCCGCGAAGACTGGTTCAAGCTGCCGCGGGAGGAGAAATTGCGGCTCTGCGAAAAATTCGCCATCGAGGTGAATTCGCAGCTAGAAGATTTCGCCATCGACAACAACGTTTTCGAGAAGATGGTAGAGTGCAAGCTCATCCAGCCTACCTTTGTGACCCAGTTGCCTCGGGAGCTCTGTCCGTTGGCGAAACTTAATCGCGAAAATCCCAAGTACCTGGACGTGTTCGAGCTTTGTATTAACGGCCAGGAGGTCGCCCCCGCCTACTCGGAGCAGAACGATCCCATTCTCCAGCGGGAGCTCTTCGAACGGCAGGTGGGCGATGATATCCAGGCGCTGGACAAGGACTTTCTCACCGCTCTGGAATACGGAATGCCACCTGCCGGCGGCATGGGGATCGGCATCGATCGGCTAATCGTCCTTCTCACTGGCGCTGCCAGCATCCGCGATACCATTCTCTACCCGACTCTGCGGCCACAGAGCCAATTCTGACCGAATTCGCAGTGGCCGAAAGGGGGAACTGTTCCGCTGTTGTATAAAGCGCTCGATTGCACATTCCATGACTCCAACGCGGAAAGGATGTTATCCTTCATTAATAAAAAAGCCGGTATGCTGAACCGGATTGAAAGTCACCTCCCCACTAACATTAGTGACTTCAAACTGGCCAAGCCGTTCATCCGAACCTATTGATGCCGAACAGCTCATGTCATAAAAAACATTCGCCGCATCACCGCCAGTGAGACCTGGTCCAACAACGGAGAGAGGTCTTGTCGTACCATTGTCACCATCGGCTACAAATACTCTACCTTCCCCGCGAACAATGGTCCTCACGTCGATGCGTTCGGCACTTAAGTTTATCTCCTGCGAATATGTTCCTTCTTGGCTCGCACTTGCAACTGAAAGCGCAATGCCGTCATGCTCCACAGTCGGAGCGTTTCTTATACAGGCAATAGCTGCAGCCTGCCCCATATATTTATGTGTAAGCAATGCCAGTGCTTTCGCCTGTTTTTCTGGATCGTTGGGGTATTCGTGTGAAATTGCATTTGTGATTGCTCTTAAAATATTCCGCGCAAAAGCATTTAAATCTTCAGATGCGTTATATTCCTTACTTCGTATGACGGTAGATCCTATGTTGATTATAACATCTGTTCGACATAAATCTTGTATGTGTGGATTTGCAGAGCTTATCTTATCGAAATCATTGTCGCTAAGCTGATCCACGTGTAACGCTCTATCAATAATACTGGACAGCTTGTCTTTCATTGAGTAATCGCGTTCTATTTTTTCAAAACTGTCATTTATGTATGCTTCCATGGCTTCTTTCTTATCGGCCGAAATGGAAACGGTATGTTTCGGCAGAACTATATCTACCATTTTTCGTTCTATTGTGGGGAATGCGAGTGCAAGCAACCTAATAATCAAATCATTTATTTCTCTCGAGTCACCTCTTAGAAAGGCGACCCAAATGGCTGAACAGAACCCGGCGCCGGCATTTCGAAGACGATGAAATATTGTCAGTGGAGAGATATTTTTACCGCGAAGATTTTCTCTCGCCATTTTTACATTGGCAGTGCTTACCTCCCAGAGCGGCGTGGTTCCGGCAACAATTTTTGGCAAGGTTCTCTCTCTTTCCTTTATTGGCATAATGGCGCCCACCGAAATTAAGGATCGAAAACTTGTAAGGCTAAGTTGTTCGCCGACGTCCACCGAATAATTATATCTAATAAAGTGAAATTTGGCAAACGCTTTGGCAGGCCGACGGTCAGGCAGGCAACCCTTATCTTGCTTCGAGAGAAGGAGAAATTTCGCTGACGATTTTACAGAAATAGAAAAAATGCGAAACTTTCGGGCGGTACCTAAGTCACTTCCCAAAATTCGGTGTCGATGGAAATTGCAACGATAGAGCCGGAGAGACCGAAGGAGGGATGGGCCTGGAGGTAGATCGGGATCGTTAGGTCGAAGAGCTGAAAAGTGGCAGTGTCTAAAAGTTCATGGGAGGAAACCGGCTGAACAGACAGCAGGACTTCCTGGTAGGGATAGCTGCCTTCCCAGAGCTGTAAAGGAATGGCGCCGGTGCCGGACGATTCGATCCGCACGTCGGCAAAATTGAGGGAGAACGCCGAAGCCAGTCCAGAAGACGAATCGCTGCCACTCCATTGGAAGTGAGGCGGCTGGAGGAGTCGCTCCGGCGGTTCGCTATCTACGATGATGCTGTATGAATTAGAGAAGCTGCCGATGGAGGTCAGCTGGTAGGAGTAGGAGACTACTATGGTGTGCAGCATCCAGTGGGCTTTGGCGAGGATGGAAGGACTCAGCCCTTGGAGAGTCTCGCTGCCGTCGGCCTGTTCCGGCACTTGGCTGTGGGAGAGACCTAGCGGAGAGGCCCCTACGAGGAACGGTCCGGTCTGCACCTAGTCCTCCTCTTCGACAACATAGGGCTGCGAGGCGATCGCCAAGCGCCGTTTCAAAATGCCATTTTCCACGACGAATTCTTCACGAGGCTGCAGTGACAGCCCCGCCATTTCGATGGCGGCGGCATCGAGCAGGATCTGGCTGCCACTCTCCTCCGCCTGGCCGATGACTATGCGGCCGTAGACGGTCCCGCCGGAATGGCTGTTGGCCGATGCGGTGTGGCTAGGCTGTTCGATTTTCCCAGAAGAGCCCTCTCCATTGAGGCGAATTAGGGTCCCCGATGGCGCAATGCGGCGGCGATTTGCCCGTGCCAGCTGAATGAGTTGCTTCAGGCCCAGGTGTGCCGGCGGGCCAAAGCGCAATTCCGCGATCCCGCCATCCACATCCTCTTCGCACTCCTGAATTTCCGCCCCCATGCTGGCCCAGGCGCTCTGTCCGCCGGTGATCTGCAGCAGTGCGCCCATGGGAACGGCTGGCACCTCATTCGCCACGAGCCGCAGAACGCCCTCGTAGGGACAGGCGGAAAGACTTTCAAAAAACGTCTGGGCAAGCCCTTCCGGCGCTTCTTCTTCTGGCGCGTAGGAAGAAAGGCGGGAGTAGGTGGCCGTTTGACCATCGGTGGCAAGGAAGCGGACGGCGACGTCCTGGCTGGCGACGAAAATGCCCTCCTTTTCGTAGGCGATGGTGGCTCGCGCGACGTCCGATTCGCAGTCGATGGACATCCAGTCGGAAATGCAGCCGGTCAGCAGTTCGCGAGGAAGGGTCGAATCGCGGGAAACGCTCAGCAGCTGTAAGTTCTCCACGTCCTCCAGGGCGGGCAGGTGCCGCTTCCACCAGAGCGTCGAATTCAGCGCGACCGCTTCGGTGGAAATTTTTTGCGTAACATATTGGCTACTGGAGCCTTCCAGCTCTACCGTCAGCACCAGTGCCCGCGGACTGTTTTCTTCGCCGTCGGCGGGATAGCGGTCCACCTGCAGGGTTTGCCAGACCTTTCTGCCGGCTCGATGCGTACGTTCGTACTTGATGGCGACTGTTTGAAGCTGCAGGTCCGGCCGAGGCGCGATGGAAAGCTGCTGCAGCGACTCGGCGGCCATGGAAACGAAAAATGACGGCGCAGTCGATCGGTCCGTAAAGTGCAGAACAGGAATCTCCTCCGAGTAGTCAAACCAGCTGCGGACGGCCGGTGCCCAGCGAAGGACCCGCTGGATGGCCTCGGCGCAACTCAAGTCACGGCACTCATCTAGTGGAAATGTGCCGGCGAGGGTCCCGGTCGGCAAAGCGTAGGACAGAGCCGCTCCGGAATCGACCGCATAGTCCAAGATCTGCAGCAGCTGCTCGCGAATCGTCAGCCGATCGCCGGTTGCCCCTTGTCCCAGGACAATATGGCTCTTCCAGGCCGTAACAAGCTCACTTTCCGAATTTTCTGGGTCCTTCGCCAAGCTCCAGGGTTGCTGGTAGACGATATTTTCCAGGTCCCACCAGGGCCCGCCGATCTGGTAATTCCCGGCTTCCTCTTCCACCGATCCGAAAGCTGGCAGTCCTATCAACTTACCGCTGAACCAGGTGCTGCCTTCCTTACAGATGTGGACGGTGGTAAAAGGCTCAATGGCCAGCGGGGCCGTCAACGCCGTGGCAGATTCCTGGCGGAAGGTGACCGTGTCCCGGCCCTGATTCAGGCGCCGGCGGCGAAGTCGACACAGCCCTAAGGCGGCGAAGGTTTGTTCCCCTTCGCCCCAATGAATGGTCCAGCTCACGGCTCACTCCTCAGGGACTGCAGCTGCAGTTCCAGATCGCCGATGCGCCGCTCCAGATCGCCGATGCGCCGGAGGAGGTCGTAGATTTGTTGCGCAATGTCACTGTTCATGGGTCCGGTCCTCAGTAGCTGGCGATGGGGTCTTGGAAGGTCCAGACCAGCACGCCAAAGCCATAGATGGTCTGCCACTTAGCTGCCGTATTGTTCTCGCTTGCCGTGCGGGCGACGGTGAATCCGAAACGGGTGATATCTGTCACATCGCCGATGGCCGCCGCCGGAAAGCCGACCGGCGTAGATGCTTCGTCTGTCGCGCGGATGCAGATGGGCGCCAGTTCCATGGGGGCCGGAAATAGGCAGTGCTCATAAATCACTGTTCCGGCGGACACAGGACCGCTAAACGCGGAACTTATGCGGGCGAAACGCTTGCAATTGTTAACGTAGTCGGAACCCCAGCTCCGCGTCTTGTATGGCGCCGGCTCGGAACCGATGGCTAAGGTCGGCCGGGCGAAGTAAAAACGGTAGTCATCCGGCAAAGAGGAGCCGGCGCCAAAGGGTGCATGGGTCAAGGTGATGCAAAACATTTTCACATTGCTGGCCAGGGAAAATGTAAAATTGTGCCGAACGAAATTCGTCGTGGATCCGGTCGTAATTTCTCCGAAGGTGGCGACCGTAGCCGGGCTGTGGCTATATGTTCCAGTCGCGTCGACTTTTAAAGACGAAGAACCGTTGGCGGAAGCCGTAACGGAAAGCACGAGACCATGGCCCGTAGTTGCGAGCGGAAATCCGGTGCCGAATTTGAATTCCAGGGAAAAGGTGACCGTTTTGCCGACGAAAGGAGTTGTTTCGCTGCGGGTAAAGGGCCTGCTCATGTAATAGGTGCCCGTCCCTTGGCTGCCGGAGGGGCGGTAGAAAACGACGTCTTCCCCTGTCGTGCTTTCGAAGGCATTTCTCGGAGAAGCGCTAACTGTGGACTGGCTGATCAGCCAACCGTCCAAAGCGCAGACGCTGCCCGTACTGATGAAAGAGGGCCTCGCCACGTAGCTGCTAAAAAATGGGCGAAGACTGCCCGGCCAGAGATTATCGGGAACGGGACCGGCAATGGGGATTGCAGCAATCTGTCCGTCGGCGTAGTTTTTGGCATTCTGCAGGACTTCACCGTCGGCCGTATCCGCGTAGTCCTTTGCGCCTTGCAATGCCTGGCTGCCCGCCGCATCCGCGTAGGCCTTGGCGCTGTGCTGGGTGGGAACGGCCGTGGCGGAATCGGCGGCCATAGCTTCATCGTTCACCGCCGCCAATAGCGCCGCTGAGCCGAGGCCCAGGCTTTGCCGTGCCGAGGCGCAGTCGGAAAGATCGGCTAAATTTGCGCTTTTTTTCGCGAATAGGCTATCGCATTGGTCCTTACCATAGAACCGTTCTAGCGGTTTCGGCGGCTGGAGCGGTTCTCCGGCGGAGGATTCTCGCACGAAGATCCGTCCGGCGGCAAAGGCGACCGTGTCCGGCGGGTCATCGTCCGTCTGGACCCAGACGGCAAGCCAGCAGTAGCCGGCCGGTAGGGCAATCTCCTCGCCGGTGAACTCCGCCACGGCCTGCTGGCCAGTGCCCCCTTCCCAGTCCTCCGCGGCCGCTTCCTGGTCCAGCAGATTCGCCGGAATGCGGCGCTGCAGGAGCGGCGACACCTCCGCCGCTGGCGGCCGGTCGTGAGGGCCCATTTCCTTTATTTCCACAACCAGCTCTGACACGTTGGCCAGGTCCTGCCAGACGCCCCGCCGGAAGAGGGCCAGCTCCATGCGCAGGGCGCTGCCTCGCCAAATGCTGATCGTTTTTCCGTCCGCTCCCTTTACCGGTCCATCGAAGTGGTCGCCGTCGCAGGCGATGCGCACCGTTGCTATGCTTGCCATTGTGCCACGCTCCTCTGTGGGCCCGCGGACTCCAGGCCCACTCGCCACGGGACTAGTCTAGCTGGCCGGCGCCGCTCCATTTCTCATCCGCTGGCCCTATCGGCTCCGTTGGCCCAGTTCATTGCGTTGGAGCCAGAGCTCAATCAATAGAAAATTGGAAAAAAGATTCCGTGCTATACGTCGACCACAATGCCAGCCCGCAGGAGATGTTCGCACAAATTAGCGGCCACATGGACTGGATTTTGAAAAACCCGGAAGAGGCCATCGAATTGGCGCGCCGCAGCCATCGCATTTTTGTCGAAAAGTTCCCGATGGAGAAGGAAGTGTCCAATATGGAAAAATTCTTCCGCGAAATAATCGCGGAGAACGGCACAGCCTAAAACAGTACGCTTTTTTTGTCTTCGAGCAGCAGGACCGCTCTACGGCAAAACGCTGCGTACGCTCGTGTTGCATGGGTGCAAATGTCAAAAATAATTCCCATCCCGGCGGGGCCGGATTTTTGTGAAAGTTCTATTCCACGGTAACGGATTTGGCCAAATTTCTAGGCCGATCGACGTTGCAGCCGCGGAGGACGCCCATGTGGTAGGCAAAGAGCTGAAGGGGGATGGTGGCCAGAATCGGTTGGATCGCCGGGTGGCTTCGCGGGATTATCAGGGTCCTGTCGCCAATGGGTCCGCAGTCGCCGTTGCCGGCACAGACGACCGCCACCGTATCGGCCCCGCGGGCACGCACCTCCTGCACATTGGCCTGAATTTTGGCCAGCATGGGCCCGTCGCCGGCAAGAAAAAATGCGGGGCAATCCCCGGAAATCAGCGCAATGGGTCCGTGTTTCATCTCCGCCGCCGCATAGCCCTCCGCGTGCACGTAGGAGACCTCCTTCAATTTCAGGGCGCCCTCAAGGGCAATGGGAAATAGGCTCTGGCGGCCTAGGAATAGCATATTTTGGCAGGAGCCGTAGTGGGTGGCCAGGCCGTGGACGGCCTCGTCGAGGGACAGCGTCTCTTCCGTCAGTCGTGGTAAATCCTTCAGCGCCTGGACGATCTCTAAGCCCTCTTCGTGGGAAAGATCTCGCAGACGTCCAAGGTAAAGAGCCAGCATGGTCAAGATGCAAAGCTGCGAGGTGAAAGATTTTGTGCCCGCAACGCCAATCTCCGGCCCGGCGTGCTGGTAGATGCCGCCGTCCGCCTCGCGGGCAATGG
>JAIRTQ010000027.1 GCA_031254835.1 Puniceicoccales bacterium
AAAATTCGCTTCCGGCCCGTTTTCCTGTTGCGTAAGCGGGGCATGGCGCTTAGCACGACCCCGTGCGCTATGGGCAAGAACGACTGCGGAAGTTGCTGCAGCCGGAAGAGGTGCGGGGAAATTTTTCGGGCACCGTGCATGGCATTGCATCTTTAGATCGGGCCGGGCCTGGAGAGCTGTCCTTTCTTTCCAATGGCAAGTACACAGCGCTGGTGCCCAACTGCCGCGCTTCCATTCTGCTTTTACCTAAAGACTATGTCGGCGAACCGCCGCCAGGTGGAGCCTATTTTCTCCTAGAGAATCCCTCCCTCGCCATTGGAATCCTTTGCGAGGAAATAGAGCGAAAAAGAAACTGTCCGCCGAAGCCTGGCGTTCACCCGAGTGCCGTGCTGTCCGAGACGGCTAAAATTCATCCTAGCGCTTCCGTTGGACCTTTCTGCGTGATCGGCCGTGAAGTTTGCATAGGTGCCCGCTGCCGAATTGGTTCCCACTGTACGATCGGTGATCGCTGTTTTCTCGGAGAGGACATTTTGCTGCATCCTCAGGTTACCCTTTACCCCGACTGTGCGATCGGCGACCGATGCATCATCCACAGCGGTGCCGTGGTTGGTTCGGACGGCTACGGCTATGTCTGGGAAAAGGGGAAACAGCAGAAATTGCCCCACGTGGGTCGCATCGTGGTGGCTGAGGAGGTGGAAATTGGCGCAAATTGCTGCATCGACCGAGCTCGCTTCGCCGAAACGACAATCGGAGCGGGGACCAAGCTGGATAATTTAGTCCAGATCGGCCATAACGTCTCTATCGGGAAAAATTGCCTACTCGTGGCTCAATCGGGGGTGGCTGGCAGCACGGAGCTGGGCGATGGGGTAGTCCTTGGCGGGCAGGTAGGCATTGCGGGACATTTAAAGATCGGGTCTGGCGTGCAAATCGCGGCGCAAAGTGGCGTTACCGCCGATCTGCCGCCACGGAGTGTTGTGCGGGGTACGCCGGCACTGCCACTGGGAATTGCCGGCCGCCTCTATGTCTATTGGAAATATTTACCAGAACTATTTCGCCGCGTAGAAAAACTAGAAAAGGGACAGGAAAACGTGCCTCATCAGCTTTAGGTAAGCGCCTCTTCGAATTTTTCCAGATCGAAAGTCTGTCCCCGCCCGATCGTTGTTGCCGTACGCTCCGCGGCGATTGACAGCCATTCACAGATTATTATACTTACCATGTGTCCTATTTGCCGGTAGACTCTCACACTCCCACGCGCAGCGTGGCCCAACTTCCACTGTATTCGAACGGCGATGAATACATTCATCAAGAGCCCACTCCCGAGAAAGGAATTTTGGCATATACAACAAGCCTAAATTCAACGGCTTCTAAATATTTTACGCCGCGTGCTTTTCAAGCGCTGATGTTTTTTGGAGCAGCTTGCACTGGAATCAACCTGGCTTGCTCTTTGCTAAAATCTTTTGGCATCGCCACGGCCATACCTATAATTGGCGGCCCAATTGGCATATGTGTCTCGCTGCTGCTTTATATCTTATTTTGCACCATAACGGCTTGCTACCTATATGCATCTTTTAATAACAGCGAATTGACGTGGAAAAGTGGATATTCTATTCGAGAAGAAGAAATTCCGCCACCTTGCAATGAGACGGTTTTGCCGCAAAACAGGGACGTACACTGGGCAGTTCATGCCAGTGATATTTCCCGATGTGCAAACCTTTGCGGGCTAGATGACAACAAGCAAGGCGGTCAAAATCCAGGAGCTAACTCTTGGCGAGCCGCCGGAGCGGAAGAGTGTGAAGGATCATTACACCTTCCCAAATTTAAGGAATTAATGCAGGAATATGGGAAAATGAATTTGTGTGGCCCACGCCGCTTTCGAACCGATCGCGGGGACATAATGTGGGTGTTTTTCCGTCAGGATCTAGCGATGGAAATCCACGTAGCTATCGATGCGAACGGGCGGCTGTTTTTTCGGACCCACGTCAATGAAGATACCCCAGAGGGAAGAAGTGTGGTAGTAAATAACGTCATAGGTAAATGCATAGATCGCCAAGCAAGCCTCTTTGAATACGCATATGTGGCGTTGACTTTCACGCTTGGCAAGACATATGGCTGCCCAGTGCTTACGGGAAATGGCCAAGGCGCCTCCTACGCCCAATACCTCGCGTTGCGTCATGGCGAAGTGGCCTTTTGCTTTAATTCGTTTGGCGTTGGTACTGGAATGCGTGGCACCATCGACAGCGTTAGCCTACCCCTTAATGCGCATAACGTTTATCACTTCGATGTAGAAGGGCGCGTGCCCCTGATTAAAAGAATCGCCGATTTTTTTGATCTTCCTATCACTGTTTTGCTTTTTTGGTGTACGCCTGCTAATTTCGGTCATCGCTTTAAGATCAAACCCCGAGGAAGTGAAAGTATGGCCGATGCCATAAGGGATGCCGTCGCGGAGACGGCACGGCTGCAGAAAGAGCGGAACGGGACGCAGCCCAGGCTCCTCGCGGAAGATGATCCCGATTCTACAGAATCCGCACCCGCAGAAAGGGTTCCTTTGCTGTCGTAAGCTTCAAACCTTTCCCAAAATTCACGGGCCGCGAACGTAAATTTTGACTCTTTAACAACCTCCAACGGGGCAACCCGTTGGGATAGGAGATTTGAAAAACAATGGTAGGCCGACTGGGACTCGAACCCAGAACCAATGGCTTAAAAGGCCACTGCTCTGCCATTGAGCTACCGACCCGACCGGCACACAACGAAATTTTTCCCATCCGTCAATAGTCCGGATGCAAGATCTTTTCCCAAAGATGGATTTCGTCGTCCCAGTTATCTCCGCATGAAGAGCCAGACGATAGCTATCGTGCCAAATCGCGCACGGCGGGAAAGCGTTTCAACAAATTCTCAAGGAATCAAAATGCGGAGATTAAGCCTCTTCTTGAAAAATTTCATTGACTGTGGCGACGGAGCGGACAGAATAGGTATGTGGAAGATAAATCGTGCTGCGGGAAGGGTTGCTGCTGTCGAAGCGGCGCTTGCTGGTTGAAGTTGGGTATCATTGTCATTGTAGCCTTTGCCGCCGGCTTTGCTGTGCGCAGCTGCTGCAAAGGATGTGGATGTAAAGACCATGTGGCTGCTGGGCGGGCACATGCGCACAAAAAGGCCGTTACGGTCAAAACGTCGGCGGAAAAGCCAGCCAAATAAAGGAGAAGGCCCCTCGGCGCACCTTGTGCGCCGAGGGGCCTTTTGAACTTGTTCTCGATCAACGGGCTGAAAAGCGGCCGGGGTTGATGAACATGAAACCGAAACAGACGGCGGCTAGGACCACGTGCAGCAGCATTAGGTCCACCTGGCTGGCATCGGCAAAAACCGACTGGCGAATAAGAACCAATTCTACGACCGTTAGCGCGGCGCAGCAGCTCTTGTAGAAGCACCCAGCCATATAGAGGACTCCGGCAATAAGATAGACGATTGCCACGGAGCAGATCCAGCTACGCGGAGGCAGCGTAACCGCGAAAAGCGAAAAGGGTCTGTCCAGAATGACGAGGGCCGAGCGAGAGCCACTTAGCATTTTTACTCCAAACCAAGCAAAAATGAGACCCAGCACCACGCGGATGAGCAGTTTCCCAAAATCTGGCTTGTCGAAAAACTTATCCATGGCTGCAGTATGTGGCGGATGCTCCTGCAGACAAGATAAATTGTAAAAAATTGCCTATGAAAAATCTCCCCCGCCATGTGGCCCTCATCCCGGACGGCAATGGCCGTTGGGCTACGCGGCTAGGACTGCCCCGCATGGCGGGGCACCGCGCCGGAGGAAAGGTGCTGTCGAAGGCGATAGGCTGGTTTCGAGATGCCGGCGTTGAGGTGCTCAGCCTTTTTTGCTTTTCTACGGAAAATTGGGACCGGCCGAGGGAAGAATTGGACGGTCTCATGCGCCTCTTCGATGTGCTCCTGCGTAAAAATTTTTCCCGCTTTGGGGAGGAGCAAATTCGTCTGCGCTGGCTCGGTCGGCCCGACGGCCTCCCCAAGCGGATCGTGGAAACGCTTCGTACGCTAGAAGAAGATACGGCGAATTTCCGCGATTTCCAACTCTGTTTGGCCATCAACTATGGCGGGCGCGATGAAATAGTGCGGACGGTCCAACGAATTGTGAAATTAGGGACAGCCCCGCCGAATTGGGCCACCCTGACCGGGCAACTGGATACGGCAGACCTACCTGAGGTAGATTTGCTCATCCGCACTTCCGGCGAGCGACGGATCAGCAACTTTCTTCTGCTACAAAGCGCCTATGCTGAATTCTGTTTTTTCGACTGCCATTGGCCAGATTTTTCTCAGAAAGAAGTACACCAGGCACTAAAGGACTTTCAGGGACGAAAGCGGCGTTTTGGAGCGATTTCTCCCTAGAGGATGGCCGCCATGGTATCTTTCCGGGCGGTGAAAGGCCACCGGGCGAATGAGGTAAATCCTTGCTGGAACGCGTTTGGTGAAAATTTTTTGAAAAATCTTGCATTTCGAATGGCCGGATCTAAAATATGGCTCGCCATGGCAAACACTGTTTTACAAAAAAAGATTCAGACTGATCGGCCGGGGGCGCATTGGTCGCTTCCAGCAGCTCTATTGGCAGTATTTTGGCTGCTTCCTTCTACGCTTCCGGCGAGAGGGATCATCAATGGGGGGAGTACGGAAGAAAGTTCCACATTCCAAGTGTCCGACGCAAAATTTTACCTTCCTCATAGTCAGACGGATGCGCCGCAAAAAGAGGCGGTTCACACGAAAGACTACCCCGAAAAAGCGATGTTGAAGGAGGTGGCTTCCCTTCTGCCGCCCAATGCGATTGTCGTAGAAATTGGTGCGGGCATCGGACTTCACAGCTGCTTTTGGGCAACGGAAGGCGGGGCGGAGAGGGTGATTGCGTTCGAGCCCGTGTCGAGTGTGCACGGCGCTTTTTTGCGGAACATCGAAATAAATTGTCTAAGGAAAAAAATTAAGGTCCACAAAATCGCACTCAGCGATGAGGCCGGCAGCGTGGCTGTCGATTCTGCAGAAGCAACTTCTCCAAGTGCAATACGGCTAAAGAAGGTGATAGCCGGCGAAGGGACAATTTCAGCTAAGCGTCTTGATTCTATCGATTTGGGCGTGGATCGCATCGATTTAGTCGAAATTACAGCCAACGGCTTCGAGCCAAAAATTTTGGCCGGAGCGTTAGAGACGATCGAGCACTATCGCCCACAGTACATACTTGTTGAACTGGAGATGAATGCGAAAGAAACAAAGCGGATTCTAGCTGAAATGAATTACGTACGAGAGAAAAAATTCTCCAAAGATCGAGCGTTGTACAGGAAAAGCATCGAATAGGCGGCAAAACATGGCACTCCCTTCCAGCGTCCAGCCGGGCAATGAAAGGGAGTGCGCCTTGCCGGTCGGCCCCAAAGGAAATGTCTCCAAACGCGGCGGCGGCGAGTCTTCGCTACGCGATTATCCCTAAAGCAGATTTTTTTTCCTTGAGCTGTCGCCATACGTAGTCGTCGAATCCAGCCCTATTAAATTGAGGTCCATCATTAATAAAAGTCTTCAGCGCCAAGTTATAGCTAACCTTCTGAAAGCGCCTTTTCCCATCACTTCCTACAGATATCAGGAAAAGCTCCGGCTGAGGAATCCCAGCTTCAATCGCCGCCTCTATCTCTTTGATGGCATCTTTTTCCGAAAAAGTTCGGAAATTTGATCCAGGATATTCTCCTCTGAGCTGTTCTCTGACACAGTCTGTTTTAAGTGCGTCTAAAGTATCGGCATGGCGAGTATCATTTCTACTTTTGCTCATGAACCCAGCGAGAGTGGCCAATCTTCCGCCGAGCTTGGCCAACTTGATGCGATCGCCATTCAAGTTTCTCCCGGAAGCGCGCAATGACTTGCCATCGGAAACGTCTTTCCCTGGAGATTCCTGCCTAAATGGTTCGCTAGTGAGAGCTTCCTGAATACATCCTCCAATTCGAATGCATAGATCAGTTAGGTCCTGTTTGACCGCATTTTCTACGGGGCCTTCATGGACCCTCATCAGGAAGTCATGAAGCTTTTTGCGAAGGTCGCCTACTTTTTCCTCAACTGCTTGACCCTTGCCATCTCGGCACGGTATCATCAGTTCCTGATCGAACTTTCCAAGATAAGCAT
>JAIRTQ010000090.1 GCA_031254835.1 Puniceicoccales bacterium
GCCAAAAGACTCCGCTGCAAAGGCAACGGAACGACAGCGCCAAAGAAGTACACAGCGATAAAGAGAAAAATCAAGAGAATCGCCAACCGTCGAAATTTTTCGCAGCTTCCAATTTTCCGATTGCCAAAATGGCCTCATGGCATTCTTGGTTGACAGAGGAGAGAGCCTGTCGCGACACAGCAGTTTTCGAAAAGGCGGGGGACAAACAGAGAAACGGAGCGTGCTGAGCCGCTTCGAGCGGATTGATCTCCTGCGAAAGCGGGGGCAGTGGAAGGAAGGCCGCTCCGTGATCGGTCTCCCTAAGACAAAGCCGGAAGAATAGGCTGGCATTTTTTCGCTCCGTGCGCCATTGGCGCCGCAGGGTGTGTTTTTTGCAGCGTTGTACATTTTGAGGGGCCACCATGCTGCAGGCGAAACAGCTCAGCTATCGGATTGGTCCGCGCCTGCTTTTTTCGGACGTTTCCTTTGCCTTCCCACCGGAAGCCAAGGTAGGGATCGTCGGCCCCAACGGCGTAGGGAAAACGACACTTTTCCGTATCATGCTGGGAGAGATTACGTCCGACGGCGGAGAAATTTCTTTCCCCAAGGGCTATCGTTTTGTGCAGGTTCGGCAAGAAATGGGCGATTGCCAGCAAACCCCTCTGGCGCTGGTGCTTGATTCTGATCGGGAGCTGGCGCAAATGCGGGAGCGGTTAGATGCCCCGGAGCTGGATGGAATGGAGTTGGCAGAACTTTGGGAGCGGTTCGCCGCCCTCGGGGGATTGGATGGCGAAGCGCGGGCAGCTTCCATTTTGTCGGGGCTGGGGTTTTCCGAAGAGTCCATGCGGCATCCGCTCAGCGACCTTTCCGGCGGATGGCGGGTACGGGTGGCGTTGGCTTCCACGCTCTTTGCACCCTCCGACTGCCTCCTCCTGGATGAGCCCACGAATCACCTGGACTTCGAAACGGCCCTTTGGCTCGAGCAACACCTCCGCCGAACGGAGAAGTCCTTTTGCATCATCTCTCACGAAAGAAAATTCCTCAACAGCGTCTGCGACCACATTCTGCATCTGCAAAATGGCACGGCGCAGCTCTATCGAGGGAACTACGACACTTTTCGCTCCACATCCGCCTCCGTCCAGCGGGCGCGAGAGATGGAGGGCGTTGCACTGCAACGAAAACGGGAACACCTGCAGTCCTTCGTGGACCGGTTCCGCGCGAAAGCGTCGAAGGCAAAGCAAGCCCAAAGTCGTCTAAAGATGCTAGAAAAACTGGAAGAGCCGCCCCCGCCGCCCGCCAGCTACTCGGTCACATTCCGCTTCCCCGCACCAACGCCAAAGGTCGATCGCCGCCTAGTTGCCTTAGAGAAGGTTGCTCTCGGCTATGGCGATCGAACCGTTCTGGGCTCAGTAAATTTGCAAATCAATGAAGGAGACCGCATTGCTCTGCTCGGCGCCAACGGCAACGGCAAATCCACGCTGGCCAAGGCGGTGGCCGGCCAGATCGCCCCCCTATCAGGCGAACGGATCTATGCCAAGTCGCTTAAAATTGCTTATTTTGCTCAGCATCTAGAAGAATCGCTGGACCTGCAAAAAACTCCCGTAGAAATTTTTCGTCAGCGCTGCGACGGGCAGACGGAGACACAAATTCGTGGCCAGCTCGCCCAATTCGGCATCGGTCAGGAGCGGGCGCTGACCAGGACGGCCCACCTCTCCGGCGGCGAGAAAACGCGACTACTGCTGGCCATAGGAACCCTTGCGCAGCCGCATCTTTTGGTGCTGGACGAGCCGACGAACCATCTGGACATCGAAGCTCGGGCCGCCCTCGCCGAAGCCATCCGCAACTACGCGGGAGCCGTACTGCTGGTGACCCATGACTTTCAGACGCTGGCAGATAGTTGCAGAGATTTTTACGTCATCGACGGCGGCGGCTGCAAAAAATTTGGCGGATCGCTGGACAACTACGCCCGCTGGCTGCTGGAACGGAACAGCGGCCCAAAGAGTACCGCGACACCGATGGCCGCGAAGGTCGCTGGGAAGGATGAGCCAAAGAGACGCATGGAGACACTCACGAAAGAATTGGAAGAAAAAACGCTTCTACTGCGGAAAATGGAAAAGGAACTTTCGGCGAACTATGATGGGGGTCGCTTTCGGGCACTGGAACGACTGCGAAAAGAAGTAGATGGTCTGGAAACTGCTCTTCTGGAGCTGGAAAGTTAGCCGTGGCCGATCTTCCGGAAGGAAGGATAGAGAAAAACGGCGAAGGAGGACAGATCGCGCTACTCCGATCCCTTCTGCAGGGCGGCACATCGGTCGTAAATACGGACAGCCGCGGGCTTATTGCCATCGAAAAGCCGGCGGGGCTCCTGTCCCATCCGAACGGCCCGGCTGTGCATCGGCGCGCACCCATCGCCGCACCCTACGATCCGACCGAACGGGTCTATGTGCTTGACGGAGGCCCTGTTTACCTGCTGAATCGACTGGATTCGGCGACGGGCGGTGTCCTGCTGCTGGCCACGAACCGTCCGCTGGCCCGGGCCGTGCGGGAGTCTTTTCGGCGACGGCTGGTTCGGAAAGTCTACTGGGCCTTTAGCTTCGCCGGGAGACGTTTCGACCGGGAACTCTGGAAAGACCGGCTCAGCACGGAGCGCATCGGAGAGCGGCTGCGGACTACGGGCGGCGATCAGGAGGCTCACACGGAAGCATTTCTGCGGGAAGTGCGGCCGGTCGATGAATTTTCGTTGGCACTGCTGGAGCTACACCCCATCACGGGCCGCACTCACCAGCTGCGCTATCAGTGTGGGCGACGGCAATTTCCCATCATGGGCGATCGAACCTACGGCGATTTTGCCCTCAACCATCTGGCGGCAAAGAAATTATTCGTCCGAGAGCTCCAACTGCATGCGGCGGAAATTACGCTGACCTACGAACTGAACGGCGTTTCTCATGCCTTCGCGGCCCATTCGCCGGCCACGGAAAGCTTTTTGCGCTGGGCAAAATTTGCGACCGTCGGCGCCTAAGTGCCGGCTGAAGTTTTTTGGCCGTCAAGCGGCTATCGGAGCCGGCTCGCGAATTTTGGGAAATGAGAGTTCAAATTCCGCAGCGGATCCATCATACAGCCGACACACAGCCTCTTCCGACATGGAAGACATCGAAGGCTTTCCCGGCCACCACCGCCGTCAGAAATCGGCGGAAAACTAGCGCTTGGAGAACTGGAAGCGCTTGCGAGCGCCCGGCTGGCCAGATTTCTTTCTCTCTTTCATGCGCGGATCTCTAGTCAGCATCCCATTGCGTTTCAAAGCAGGCCGCATTTCCGGCCGCATTGCCACAAGTGCCCGCGCAACGCCATGCGCAATGGCGCCGGCCTGCCCCATGGTGCCACCACCCTCCACCAGTATGCGCACATCCAGCATGCCGTCCATCTCCACCAGCCGAATGGGACCAAAGGCCTGCTGCACGAAAATATCTTGCGGACAGTAATCGGCGACCGACTGCCCATTAATTGTAATTTTTCCCGCGCCACGGCGGATGCGGACCCGCGCCACGGCCTCCTTACGGCGGCCCGTGCCTAAAAATTCATTCACTGGAACAGGCATCGACATAACATTCTCCTAGATCTTCTCTGGATTTTGCGCCCCATGCGGATGATCGGGACCCACGTAGACTTTCAATTTCCCCATCGCCGCCGCCGCAAGCCGATTTTTTGGCATCATGCCCCGCACAGCGTGCTCCACCAAGAAACGGCCCTGCCTCTGCCGCATTTGGGCAGCCGTACGATATTTCTCGTTGCCCATGTAGCCAGTATAGAACATGTATTTCTTGCGCAGGTTTTTTTCGCCACTCAGCCGCACTTTCTCTGCGTTTACCACCACCACGAAATCTCCCGTATCCACATGGGGCGTGTAGGTTGGCTTGTTCCTCCCGCGCAATATGTTCGCGACACGCACGGCCATACGCCCCAGCGTCTCTTCGGCGGCGTCCAAGAGAAACCACCTTTTCCCCTCGGGCCTATGCTGCTCTTTTTTTTCCTGCGTACTCTTCATCGCAATTTCGTCCCCTGTGCGTCCGTGCTAAAAAGTTTCGCTTTCTCTTTTGTGCGAAAGAACGAGTCAAGCGCATTTCTCGCCCATTGCGTCCACAAAGTGGCTGCTCGGGCAGGGCTCGAACCTGCGACCAATCGGTTAACAGCCGACCGCTCTACCACTGAGCTACCGAGCAAGAATTAGGAGCGGGAAAAATTTGCGGCTCTCCGTCAAGAAAATTACCCAAAAATTCCGACGAAGCGGCGATTCCCGAGACGAAATCGCGATTTATATTGCGCCTGCGCCATGCTAGCGACAGGATTCAGCTGCCATGGAAAGGGTTAGCGGCGATGTGCGCCTTGCGGCCGTACGGGCGGCACAAATTTTGTCCTCCGATGCGGCATTCGCGGAAACGGAACAGCCGACGGCGGCGGGCAAAGCGCTGCGAAGCCGCGGACAAATTTATTCTAAAACGCTATCCAGGAAGTCATTTCCCAAATTTCCAGAAAACTTGTTTTCTAGGCCGCCGGAGAAGGGCGCACCCATTCTGCAGAAGTACATCGACGGCCTTCCGGCCGATGAGCGCTACGGCGTTCTGGCCCCACTTGTTCGAAAACATTGGAAGTGGTTCTGCAAAGCGGCGCCCTATCTGAAATTTCCAGAGCCGAAGCCATTGGTAAAAGAACAGCCGATCCGCATCGGCATTCGAGTATGGCGAATGACAGGTGGTGGCATTGAGCGCGTCATGCAGCTGTTGGTCAATCATTTGGCCGAAAAGTCCAACTACCGTATTACTGTTTTTTTGAATAAATCTCAGGCGGCTAATATCGATTACCTTCTCCGTCAAGCCGTAGAAGTGGTTCCTGTGGTGAAACCGATTAATTGGGAAGCGGCAATGCGGAAGCATCCTCAGGATTTGATGATCTGCCCGGAAACTTGGGACTTCAAAAATTCTCAAAATGCATTGCTATTGAAAATGTTAGGCATTCGTGTTTTACTGCAGGAGCACATGGGGCCAAGCTATGCTCATCTATTTCGCAATATGCGGGAAAAATTCGATCATCTTGTCCCCCTCTATTCGGCCTGCGATGGAATGAGCTGCCTTTCTCATGCGGAATTGCGACAATGGCAAAAAAAATGGCACCGCAAATTCTGTCTATCTGCCGAATCCGCCGACCTTTCCCGTCGAAGATGTGACGCCGGCGCCATTGGACAGCAAAACGATTCTCTGGGTCGGCCGTTGGGACAAAAACCAGAAGCGGCCCGAATTGGCCCTGCGAGCCTTTGCGAAAATCTTGAAAGATGTTCCGGACGTGCGGCTTATCATGCTGGGGACAAACACGGGGCAGTGCCAAAAGTGCTATCTGCAGTGCAAAAAGCTCATCGATCGGCTAGGAATCGGCCGCGCCATCGATATCGCCGGATTTCAGAAGGATTTGGTTCCCTACTATTCCTCCGGCGCCCTACTGCTGTGCACATCGACCTTTGAGGGTTTTCCCATGGGCATCCAGGAAGCCAAGACCTTCGGACTGCCGGTGGTGAGCACGGCCATGCCAGATTTGGAAAACTTGAAGCGCGGCTGCATCCAAGTGCCACAGGGCGACGCCGACGGGCTGGCCGCGGCGGCCATCGACCTGCTGCAAAACGACGAAAAGCGGAAAAAACTCGGCGCCGAAGAGCGCCAGGACGTGCTGAAAAACTTTTCCTCGAAAGCGACCTTCGAAA
>JAIRTQ010000020.1 GCA_031254835.1 Puniceicoccales bacterium
CGCGGCTCCGCCGGCACGCAAAAGAGCATAGGCGGCTCCCTGCGAGCGAGGTACGAGTTCTAGGAAAAGCGCTACGGGGGGAATTTTGCAACTTCTTATCCACCCCGCGGCGCCTTTGGAGCCGCGGGGCAGCTCCTAGGGCGGAGCGCAAAGATTGCTGTGGTCTAGCAGCGGCCGAATTTTGCGATTCGCGTTTGTGGCCTATTAGGAGGATTTAGTTTCGAAATCATTGCTGAAGAGATCCCCAATGGTGCCGAACTTACTGCCATCGGAGCCATTGCTCTCTTTCCAGGCGTTAATTTCATTCTGCAGTGCCTCCCTATCATAATTTAGGGCTTTTATTGATAGGGCAATGCGCTCGGCTGCGGAATCTAGGCGAATTACCACCGCCGTTATTTTTTGCCCCAAAACCAACGGACCTTTGGCCCCATCGGACCGCTCGTCCTGCATCTGGCTTGTGTGGATGAACCCATCGATGCCGCCAGGCAATTTCACAAAAGCACCGAAATTGGTAACCTTGACGACGTTGCCCTCTACCTGATCGCCGACACGGAATTTCTCCTGGATATTATCCCAAGGATTTTCGTTAAGATTTTTGACGCTCAACGAAATACGACGGCCCTCCTGATCCACCGACATGACCATCGCCTCCACCTGGTCACCCACCTTAAAGATTTCGCTCGGATGGCCCAACCGCCGCGTCCAAGAGATATCAGAAACGTGCACCATGCCCTGAACACCCGGCTCCAGCTCAACGAAGGCGCCGTAGTTGGTCATGTTTTGGACAGTCCCCTTGACGGTAGAGCCGATCGGATAGCGGCCGGCAATCTGCTCCCAAGGATTTTCCTCCAGCTGCCGCATGCCGAGGGAAATTTTCTGCTCCTTAGAGGAAACGGCAATGACCACCGCTTCCACTTCTTGGCCGATTTTGAGCAGGTCTGCCGGCTTGCTAATTTTTTTCCACCAGGAAAACTCCGTGATGTGGATGAGGGCTTCTAACCCCTCTTCCAGCTCTACGAAAGCCCCGTAGGGCACCAAATTGACTACCTTGCCTCGCACACAGGCACCCACCGGATAGCGGCGTTCCACGTCATCCCATGGATTTGGCGTTGTCTGTTTGAGCCCCAGCGAAATGCGTTCCCGTTCCTTGTCGATGGCGATGACCATGACGGTTAGCTCTTCGCCCACGCGCAGTGTTTGATTCGGGTGGGTGACCCGACCCCAGCTTATGTCGGTTACGTGCAGGAGCCCGTCTACGCCGTCCAAATCTATAAAGGCGCCATAGTCCGTAATGTTTTTCACCGTCCCTCGCACGATATCGCCTATCTTGATGGTATCGAAAATTTCCTTTGATTTGCGCCAGCGCTCTTCCTCTAGCACTTCCCGGCGTGAGAGGACAATATTGCGGCGATCGCGGTTGATTTTGACCACTTTAAATTCACAGGTGCGGCCAATAAGCTCATCAACGCCCCGAATTGGCTTCAGGTCTACCTGGGAAAGCGGCAAAAATGCGTCCACTCCGATGCTTACGGTAAGTCCTCCCCGTGTTTTGGCTTTAATTTTTCCAGTTACGATGGCCCCCTCTTCCACCGTCTGTGCTATGCGTTCCCAGTTTTTTTGCTGCTTAGCGCGATCGTAGCAGAGAACCGGACAGCCATTGATATCTTCCAGTTTAGCGAGAAAGACGTCCACGGCCATGCCGGGATGCACTTCGGCGGGCTCTTCAAATTCGGAAAGCCGTACACGGCCCTCAGATTTGGCTCCAATGTCGATAAATACCTCGTTTTGATTAACTTCCGTAACAATACCAGCCACAATCTGCCCTTCCTCTAGGCAGGCGAGCGTGCTCCCACTCAGGAGCTCTTCCATAACATTTTGCATGATTTTGCCTCCGAATGCTCCGGAGGGTTTGCGGTGAAAACTAAAGATCGTGGAACCCCCACGTCCAACCGGACCATCGAAATAGTGCTGTGGATGGCAAGATTTTTCGCGAGAGATCCCGGCCATTTGCGAAGACCATCGGTCGCGGGGAAATTAGGAAATGTAAAAACTCTTCCGATGAAAAGGCCATTTCCATTTGACAGACCGGTCGCCGGCCACTAGACCGTGTCCTTTTGAAGGAGGAGAGCGATGGAGGAACTGGAGTTGGCTGCGGAAATACGGAAAGACCGGCAGCGTGGAGGGTTGCGCCGCGCGCGAAAGGCAGGTCGCATACCCGCCGTGACCTATGGAGAGTCCGGAAATGCGGCGATTTACGTGCATGACAAGGAGCTGAGCGCTGTCCTTCGTCGGATCGCCGGTGGGGCAGCCATCGTTACGCTATCCATGGGGAATGAGAAAGAGCGGTTCGTAATTATCGGCGAAGTGCAGCGGGATCCCATCAGCGATAGCGTTCTTCACGTGGACTTTCACGAAGTCTCCATGAAAAAGAAAATGCATGCCCATATCCCGGTCACACTCATTGGCCAGGAGGAATGCGTCGGCGTGAAGGCGGAAGGCGGCGTACTGGAATTTTTGACCCATGGGCTGGAAGTGCGCTGCTCGCCCAAGGAGCTGCCCTCCGGCTACGTATTGGATGTTTCTCAGCTGCAGGTAGGACAGATCATCCACGTGAAAGATTTGAAGCCGCTCGACGGGGTGGAATTTCTCGGATCCCCCGATTTGGTCATCGCCATGTGCGCCGCGCCAAAGACTCAGGCGGAGGAAAGGACTTCCTTCGAAGCCGTCGATGAGAAATCGGCCGCCGAAGCGGCGGAGCCGACCAAGGAAAAGGGAAAGGCCTAGCGTCGGGCAACGGGTAGCGGCCGTGTGGGCGCAGGGTCGATATGGCTATCGAGGAAAAGAGTCTTACGTTGTTGGTGGGCCTAGGAAACCCCGGCGCTATCTATGTGCACACGCGCCACAACCTCGGGCAGTTCGTCCTGGACAACTTTGCTCGCCTACAAAACTTGCGTTGGATTAACAATAAGCGGCTTAACGCGGATCTTGCCCGTGGTCGCTTCGGCCGATTCGATTATGTTCTGGTGCGGCCACTTGCCTACATGAACGAAAGCGGCTATCCCGTGGGGCGGATAGCCAGCTATTTTAAGGTAAAGCCGGGACGGGTCGCCATCGTCTACGACGAGATCAATCTGCCGCTTGGCAAGTTCAAAGTCACCTATCGCAGCGGCGACGGCGGACATAACGGCATGGCGGACGTGAACGCCTGCGTAAAAGACTGTATCCGCTTTCGAGTCGGCATCGGCCCAAAATTAGACAAAGAAATGGACCTGAAAGACTACGTGCTGAGCAAGTTCACGGACGTGGAGCAGGCAACCCTATTGCACGCCATGCCGGAAATCCTTGAAGGCCTGCGGAGCCTTCTGGTGGATCCTCAAATGCCGGCAACCGACGAAAAAATCGCCCCTGCCCCATAGGAGTAACGCGAACCGCAAAATTCGGCCGCTGCTAGACCACAGCAATCTTTGCGCTCCGCCCTAGGAGCTGCCCCGCGGCGCCAAAGGCGCCGCGGGGTGGATAAGAAGTTGCAAAATTCCCCCCGTAGCGCTTTTCCTAGAACTCGTACCTCGCTCGCAGGGAGCCGCCTATGCTCTTTTGCGTGCCGGCGGAGCCGCG
>JAIRTQ010000098.1 GCA_031254835.1 Puniceicoccales bacterium
CAGCGCCGACCAGGCAGCGCTGTATCGACGGCCGCCGCAAGCTGGTTATCCTCGGATCCGCTCCCTATGTTGACGACCTTTCGGGCCAATGGGCCGCAGACCCGGACTACGGCGAGAAAATTTGCCGACTGCTCATGGAGCTGTGCAGCAAATAGGGTAAAAACTTTTGCCCCTTCCTCCGTGGCGCCGGAATGCCACATTTCGTTGAAAATTTTGCAGCTAACATGTTCAAAGAAGGCCTCTATCTTTCGATTTTTTTTGTGTTGTTCAGTTTATGGAAAAGTGGGGGAGCGCTAGTTTTGTCAAAATAAAAACGCCAAAAAACAGTTAAAACTAATTGACAAAATTCGAGGTGAATCGTTTAATGCTGCGGTGCCATGATAAGCAGTGTCCCGTTTGACCGTCGTAGATGGACCGGGCTGCGCAAAGAGATCGCGATATCGCGTTGGGCAGAAGTGTGTTGTGAAAGGTTTATTGGGCTCGACATCTGGGAAAAAATTGCTACGCGGCTCCCGTGGGGAGGATCGCGCATGGCGGAAACGACGCACATACCGGTTCTAGTCGCGTCGATTTTGGAGGCATTTCGGGCGACGGCAGGCGGGATGTTTTTAGATGCTACGGTGGGCGGCGGTGGGCATGCCCGCGCCATTTTGGCACAATTCCCAAACGCAAAGCTTTGGGCCATCGATAGAGATGGGGAAGCCCTGAAACGTGCGACCGCCGTACTGCCGGCAGATCGGGTTACCTTAGACCAGAAAAATTTTTGCCAGTTGGACTGCCTTTCGCAAAAGGCTTTCGATGGCGTTCTACTAGATCTGGGGGTTTCTTCCGACCAGCTGGACGCGCCCGATCGCGGGTTCTCATTCCGGTCGGATGGGCCGCTAGATATGCGCATGGATCAGAGCCGGGGAGAAACGGCGGCACAATTTCTCGAAAAGGCAAGCCACGAGGAGTTGGTGCAGGCCATACGGGACTGGGGAGAGGAGCCCCACTGGCGACGCGTGGTGGCCACCATCGAAAAATTTCGCGGCTCCGGCAAGCTGCAGCGGACTGCGCTTTTCGCGGATTTGGTGCACCGCGTACTGCCAGCCACCTATAGGACAAAAATCGACTCCGCCACCCGCATATTTCAGGGAATTCGCATCGCCGTCAATGGGGAGCTGACCGCACTCGAAGAGGCGCTGCCAAAGGCATTTTCAGTGCTTAAAAAAGGAGGCGTGCTGGCCGTTATCTCCTTCCACTCGCTGGAGGACCGCATCGTGAAGCGACACTTTCGCGAATGGAGTGGGCTGGCTATTGACCGCTCCGACGGCCGCTATGCGGACGAGCGGACCGTGCGCGGCGAGATTCTTAGCGCGAAACCCATTACGCCGACCGCCGAGGAACAGCTCAGCAATCCGCGGAGCCGTTCGGCGAAGCTGCGCCTGTTCCGCAGAACGGATGGAAGCACTTGAGCCATGGCGACCGCCGCTGGACAGTGGGAAGGGGGCGGATGGCGCCCAGGGCGGGCACGGGTCCTTTGCCTGGCTATCACCTTATCCCTAGGCACTCTTGCCGGTTGCTTCGGCCGCATTTGGTATCAGCAGCAGGCCCTGCGGGTAGGGGAAATTTCCCGGGTCTTGGAGTTGGAAAATCAGCGGCTAGCCCGCCACTGCTCCGCTCTTCAGGCGAAGATGGCCCGCCTTCACGCGCCCGCTTGCCTAGAAACCTATGCCTGTCGCTCCGTGGCCGAGCCGACAAACGGTCGCATCCGCAGGATCTCCGCCGTGGAGCTGCACGGTTCCGCCCGCCGCTCCGCCGCTCTTGCGGCAACGGAGGGACACGGGTCTGCGGCTGACACCGAAGGGTCGCCCTCCCTCTAGGCGCCAGATAGGGGAGAAGGAGCTGCCATGGACAGGCGCTGGCGAATGCTTGCAATTTTTGGTTTTCTTATTTTTCTCTTTGTCCTTCTTGCAGTAAGATTAACCTATTTGATGCTTTTCGCGCCGGTGGAAAAAATCCGCTCCATCGATCGCATGCGGCACCTCTTTGCCGTGACGGAAGGGCGAAGAGGAAACATTTACGATTGCCATGGCGCGGCCCTCGCCGTGACGGTGCCTACCGTCGAAGTTGGCGTGGATCCAAAGCTTGCCCCAATGGAGGTGCGGGAGGAGGCACTGATTCGACTGCCAGAAATTTTGCGGCGGCCTGTGCCGGAACTGGAAAATGCGGTCGCTGTCCGCTGCGCCGTCCGGCCGGAGACCCGCTGGATCCGCTTGGCAGAAGCCGTACCGGAGGGCATTTTTCAACGAATTAGCGGAGCTCGGCTGAACGGCATCTACGGCAATCGAAAATTCCTACGCTTCTACCCCCAGGGCAGCTGCGCCTGCCACTTGGTCGGCTTTGTAAATCGGGACGGGCTGGCCTGCTGCGGCATAGAGCGGTTCGCGGATTTTTTTTTGCGGGGCCAGGACGGCTGGATCCTTTCCGAGAAAGACGGACGCCGGCGGGAACTGTGCCAGTTCCGTGCACGGGAGGTGCCCTCCGAGGACGGCTACGACGTTCACCTCACGATCGATTTGACCGTCCAGCGGTTGGCCGAGGAAGAGCTGGCCCGCATCGATGAGGAATGCCATCCAAAATCCGCCATAATTCTCATCGGCGAAGCCGATACGGGCAAACTGCTGGCCCTTGCCTGCCTGCCCGCCTATGATCCTAATTTCTTCTATCGCACGCCCATGGAGCTGCTTCGCAATCGGGCCGTCTGCGACTGCTACGAGCCGGGATCCGTGTTCAAAATCGTCGCTATCTCGGCGGGCCTGGAGGACGGCATCGTCGATCCCAAATCCCAGTTTGACTGCTCATCGGGCCAGTTTGTCTGGCAGGGAAAAACCTATAGCTTGCCTAAAGACCACAGCGCGATGGGGATCTTGGATCTGCCGAACGTCCTTCGAAAATCCAGCAACCGGGGAAGTGCCCAGGTTGCCATCCGCCTCGGCTCGGAGCGCTTTTACTCCTATGTGCGCGCCTTTGGCTTCGGCGAATGCAGCGGCTATGGCTTTGACGGCGAAGTGGAAGGCATTCTGCGGCCGCCCAAGCAGTGGGACGGGCTTACCATCACCCGAATGCCCATGGGCCATGCCATCGCCGTGACCCCGATGCAGATGCACTTGGCCATGGGGGTGATCGGCTCCGACGGCTACCTCTTCGCGCCGCGGCTGGTGGAAAAAATCGTGGCGCCCAACGGCTCCCCGGGAGCGGACATCAATTCCGCTTTGGATCGGCCCTCCGTGCGGCGCCAGGTGCTGAGTCGCCGGACCGTTCTGCGCATGCGGGCCATGCTCTACAATCCTTCCGATGGCCGAGCCGGCTCCTGGACCTTCGCCTGCAAGACCGGCACGGCTCAAAAGATCGTCAATGGCCGCTACGTGCACGATCGACACGTGGCCTCCTGCTGCGGATTTTTCCCTGCAGAGCGGCCCAAATTTCTTGTAACCGTTGTCGTTGATAGCCCAGAGACCGATGGAGGTACCGGTTGGGGCGCTCGCTATGCAAAGCCCTCCTTTCGTCGACTGGCTGAAAAGCTTTCCTATTCTTATCTGCCCTAGCTAGTCTCGTAGCTTTGCCGTTGACATCGGCAGGAAAACTCACAGAAATGGCGCCTAAATGGAAGATAGTAATAAGTCTTTAAGTCCCGCCGTAAAGCTGATCTTTTCCTCCTATTTGGCTGACTCGTTAAGTGATTGCGCCTGCATTTATGTCTCCGATACCGCTATTCTAGAGAAAGTGGAATCGGAAGCGGCGAAGATCCGCGGTTCGCTGACAGCCCGGTTTTTCCGTTTTGTGCTTTACTTTTTTAGCGCAGGAATTGCACCGCTGGTAATCTGGATTTGTTGGAATGCGAATGTCAAAAAGCAATCTGGAATTTTTTTAAATGCCGCTCTATGTAGGTGCGGTATCGCTACCATCACCAATGGTTCACCGCTCAGTGAAACAACGCCGACAGGTTCAAGTATAGCAGCCGGAGGGTTTGTGACGCCTCAAGAGAAGAGCAAGGTTAGACTGTCTGAACTATTACACGCGGCGGAAAGCGACTACTCGGCAATCGTTTCCATGGAAAAAGTCAGCATAAGCGGAGCGGCGCCTATCGGAGTTCAAAAATTCCGCGGCCTGCCCGTATGGAACGCCCAAATTGGCGGTAATCTGTCAGTTATGGAGTGTGATTCCAATGATTATCAGCGAGAACATCACGCCGAGCAATACATAGAAGACCTACTAGAAAAGACATACAACTGTAATGATGTGAGTACTCCTGCACTCTTCCGAGAGATAGTTTTTTCTGTGCCATTCATCAACCTCATACTGCAAAGCTCCGCAACGACGCGAATAAATTGGCACATCGCCCAATACGCGGAACGGATTTTTCTGAATGAGCTGCAGAGTCTCTGTGCTGAAGACAACACACGCTCTTTGACGGATATACGGCATAAAGGATGGGAAACTGGGGTGTCGTGTTCGGCATTCTGTGCAGTAATGGAATTTCTTGCAGCGCGCGTACAGCACGCGCGACCGGCCTTCGTGGAAATTGTGTCTGCTATCTTCCCCGAATTCCGAAACAAAATATGTCATGCCGAACTGGACTTTCCCCGGCATAGCGATCCAGGCGTTCCGCTGTCGGAAATTGTCAAAAAGCAAGTGGCACTTCTTCTTTGCTCTGAAGATTCGTGCCGGTTTGTGGACAAGTTTGTGCCGTGCGCGTATCGCGATGCCATTACTGGGGTTTTCAACAATGACGATGCGACCACCGAATTATGGAAGGGCTGCGACTGGGAAGCTATCGCGAAGAGCCTCCCTCAAAATGCGCAAATGCTCCTTGGACCAAGTCCTTCTCATTTTCTGCGGGCCCGCACCATAAAGCAGGCGGCGTTCCTGTTAGAGCTATGGAGTGCGTTAGATCCGAAAATGCAGCTGCAGATCCTATCTCGCAGTACTTTCATTCAAAATGTCCTCCTGGGCCGGTGGCTAGATCCGCATACAGAGCGAGCTAATGAGATAGAACGGTTTTGCATAAAGGCACTGTGCACGGTCTGTAAGGTGGCCATAGAGGATCGCGCTAAAAATCCAGTTTCGACAGATCTTCCTTCTGGCGAGAACTCCGGGCTGCTGGAGCTGGCAATCGAACTGTGTAAAAAATTCAAAAAAAATGGAGTCGCCACGATGTATATCTCAAGCGAACGAGACGGCATCGCGGAACTTTCGAGCTATGACGCTAAAGTATCTTTACCGACGGGGGACTGCGGTCTCTATGCGGCCGCACCGGTGGGCATGTGGACTACTGCAAGTCGATGGGATTGTTTGCGCAAACGACGTATTATTGTGGAATATGAGCCGTCTAACCATGAGTCGCTTTTTCTGCGCGTTAGCGGCATAACGAGAGTGCCGCGCGAGCTAGTAATTCCACTACGGAAGCGGTCAATCATAGGTTACAGTGGGATAGAGGCCGATGAGTGGTACTTTGAAACGGACTATCCCGGAGAACTAACCTACAGTGCCGCTCGTCAAAAACATTCCGACGATTCCAGCTGCTTGTCGATTGAGGACCAGAATGAAATTCCCCATATCCTCGACGAGTCGTCCTACGGTCCTCCGACGAAAATTGCGCCGACCTTCCCTGGCGATTGATTCAATTTTCGTCATTGTTTCGAAATTTGGGATGCTATTTTCGCGATAGGCCTTGAAAATGTCTTGCGGCAGCCGTTCCGACCTTACTATTGTGCGCGCCTAAAAGTTTCAGCCGATGAGTCGCCGTTTGCCGTTTCTTTTTTCCCTTTTTCTCTTGGCGGGCTGCGCGCTTCCACTCCGAGAACGAGATGTCTTTCGCTGCGAGCCAATCGCCGTCGGGACCGCCCCAGGGAACGTTCCGGCCGGCGTCCTTCCGCCTCGGCCGCGGGGCGCCGGCGAACTGATCGGCACGGTTGACCTGGACCTCGCCCTGCTGACTGAGATCGCGTTCGAAAATAGTCCCGAAATCCGGCGCAGCTGGCAGATGGCGCAGGTTGCTGCGGCGCAGCGGGGAAAGGCCCTGTGCGCTTTCGTGCCGACGCTGAGTGCTACGGGATCGGCCACGCGGCAGCGGATCGAAAATCCAATTCAGGGCGGAAAACCACTCTCTGTGACCATTTTCAGCGAACCGTCCCTTCATTTGAACTACGTACTTTTCACCTTTGGCGCGACGCGGGCGGCGGCGGACGCCTTCGGACGGAGTCTGGCCGTCGCCCGCTTTCAGTACAACCGCTCTCTCCAGACCCTTCTCTATCGCGTTCAGGTGGCTTACTTCGCGCTGGACAGCGCCCTGGCTACGCTGGCCGTGCGGGAGGTCAACCTGCGCGATGCCACGGAGCTGCAAAACTTGGAAGAAATCCGCATGCAGTCAGGGCTTAGCAACCGGCAAAGCCTTTGCCAAGCGCGGGCCGGAGTCCTACGGGCGCGGGGGCAGCTGGAGGCGGCGCAGGCGAACGTGGAACGGGCACGGGCGGCGTTGGCAGAAGCGGTTGGCGTGCGAATTTCGTCGGCCTTTCGCATAACGCGGAGCCAGTTGCCGGAAAAGGTAGAGGCTCTTGATGGCGACGTGGAAGAGATGGTGGCGAAGGCGCTGTCTATGCGGCAAGATCTGATGGCCGCCCATTCCCAGTGGCAGGCGGCCCGAAGCTGGGAGCGGGCTGCGCGGGACAATTTCCTGCCGCAGCTGGTGATTTCCGCCGATGGGACCCTGAGCGACTACCGCAATTTCGGCCGATCGAAGACGTTCAGCGCTTCCGTCGGACTCAGCTGGGATGTTTTCGGCAGCTGCGGAAAATCCTTCCAGCTCCGCGAGCAGCGGGCCCAGCGACGGGCCGCCCGGGAGGGCTTGCGGGCCGCGGAACTACAAGCGGCGGGGGAAGTTTGGACTCAGTACTTTGCCTACCGTTCCGCCCATCGGCAGCTGCTTTCCGGCCGGGCACTTTTGGAAGTTGCCCAGGAGTCCTTTTCTGCGGCCGAAATCGCCTACCGCAGCGGCCTCTGCGGCTTTTTGGACCTGCTAAGCGCACAAACGGCCCTGGCGTCCGCCCGCGAAACGCTGGTGGCTGCGGAAAATGCCTTTTCTACGGCCCTGGCGGCGCTAGCCTATGCCGTTGGCGATTTGAAGGCGGCTGGAATCTAGAGGAAATTTGATCATGGGATATTTTTGCAAAAATTTTCTGCGAACCGGGGCCATCCTGCTTCTCCTGGCCGGCTGCCGTCCGTCGGTGACTCCCAACGCAGAACGGGTAGTGCCGGTGAAGATCTTCAGCGCCATCGAGCGGACCGTGCCGCTCTACGTCGACGCCATCGGCAGCTGCGTGGCCTACGAGACTGTGGACGTGGTCCCGTCCGTTTCCGGCTATTTACTATCGGAGCATTTCGAGCAGGGCCGACCCGTCGAAAAGGGGCAGCTGCTCTACCGCATTGACCCGCGCCTTAGCGAAGCCCAATTGAGTCAAGCCCAAGGGAATTTGCAAATTGCCGAAGCGCAGCTGGCCCTGGAACGGTCCCGCCTGGAGCGCACGCAACCCCTGCTGGTGGGCCACTATGTCTCAGCCCAGGACTTTGCCGCGCTGAAGGCTGCCGTCGAGCAGGCGGAAGGGCGGGTGGCGGTGGCCAAGGGGAATTTGGCCCAGGCTGAAACGATGCTGAGCTACTGTACGGTGCGGGCGCCTATCAGCGGTCTGACCGGCTGCAAATTGTCCAATGTGGGCAATTTGGCGGGTCCTTCGCAGCCGCTTCTCCGCATCCAGCGCGTGGACCCCCTCTATGTGGATTTCTCCGTCTCGGAGAACGAGTTCCCGGAGCTGTACGCCCATTTTGCCCGGAGCGGCCATCTCGATTGCATCGTGCAGCTCATTGCCGATCCGAAAAAATCCACACCCGCTCGGATGGAAATTATTAACAGTCAAGTGACGGCCCAGTCAGGGAGCGTCAAACTGCGAGCGCTAATGGAAAATCCAGATTTTGTCTTTTGGCCCGGCGA
>JAIRTQ010000021.1 GCA_031254835.1 Puniceicoccales bacterium
GAGTCTCGCATCGTAGGTGATGGAAGTAATTTGCGATTGTCGAGGAGGGTTGCCCGTCCCTGCGGCGGCAGTTCCGCTTTCCGGAGACTTGGTCGGCTGCCCGCTCTTCTTGGGCGCGGCAGCCGTTTTCTTTTCGGCCGGTTCCCGACCCTTACCGCCCTCGCTTGCCGGTCGACTTCCCTGCTCCTGGCTAACCTGCTGCTCCCTGCGCTGGATCATGCCCTCCACCGGCTGGCCGCTAGCCGTACCGGATAGCGATACGGCTTCTTGGGACGTCTGGGGGACGCTGTTAATGCCAGACAGGATACGCTGCAGAATGGTGGCGATGCCCTCTATGGTGACCCCACCGCCCGTACCCACGCTCAAAGAGACGTCGTAGGCGAAGGCGTACTTGAGGGGAAATATCTGCACAACCGTTTCGTCGACAAAGTTTTGAATGGTGTTGATCTGAATGCTGTCCAGCAAGCCCTGCACCACCTCTAAAAAGCGAGGCGGTCCGCTTAGGACCATCATCTTGGTGGCCAACATGTAGCGCAAAGAACAGCTGGAGCTGGCAAAATCCATCTCACCGACGATTGCCTTGAGCGAGTTCCCTTCCTGCGGTCCCATGGGAATGACCTGCGTAGAAATGGAGGAGCCCGGGTAAACGTAGAGGATAGAGCCGTCGTAAAACCAACACAAATTGTAAGCCTTGGATAAGCTGTCCCAAAAATCTTCCGGAGGAATGCCTTCAAAAATACCGTTCACCGTACCGCTCAATTCGGGGTCGATGACCACATCAATGCCCTGTATGGCAGTAAAATCGCGGATCAAATCCGTAAGCTGCTGACTTTGGGCAAAATAGTAATAGGAAGAGTCGATCCATGGAATTTCGCCGGCATGGAGAGACCCCAGAAAGGAGGCCGCGACGGCGAAGAAGGTGGCGATAAAAAATCGACGGCTCATGGCTAAGTCGCGGAATGTGGATTAGACGGTAGGCCGGACAGAAAAAAGAGTTGTTGGAGCAGCAGGTCCATCTGTTTAACATCGGCCAGCAAGCTACGAACCTGTTCCGAAATCTTTTGCTCTTCCCAGTCGGCGCGAGGCAATGCCTGAGACAGTACGAGTTCGTCCAGCTCCTTGAGGTAAGTTATTATGGCCGTTTTCTGGATGGCACGGACAAAGTTTTCCTTCAGCAAATGCATCAACCGTTCTGGGCTGCGAATTAGTCCAATGACCCCAGAAAGGAGTTGGCACTCTAGGAGTACGGCCTCCCCTTCGCGAATGAAAATTCGCAAAATGCGACCATTGGCCATACGGATGGCGTAGGCCCCCTCCACATCCGGATTCAGGTGGAAGACGCCAAATTCCAAGGCGATCAGCTGCACAACACCCTCACCCTTCACCGACACGTAGGCTAGAGAGATAGATAAGGTTCGGCAAGATAATTTTATTATTCCATAGCACCAGACACCGTTATTTCCAAAATCTCTTCCGTGATGGCCGCCTGCCGAGCCTTGTTGAAGGCAAGAGTCAATTCTTTGGCGAGCGCATCGGCGTTGTCCGTCGCCCCCTTCATGGCCACCGTGCGACTACTCTGTTCTGACGCTTTTGCTTCCAACAGAATATGATACACTTCTCGCTGGAAAAAACTTTCCAGTAGCGCCTCCAAAATCCGTTCGAGGGAGGGCTCCAGGCAGAGCTCGCGACTATCTTCAGGCAATCGCTCGCCATCGCCGGTCAGCAGCTCCCAGCGGCGGCGCAAGTTTTCCGCCAGCCCGTCCATGGGAAGTAGTCGCACCAGGACCGGCTCTTGCCGTAACGTGTTAACGAAGAGAGGATAGGCGAATTCGACGCTGTCGATCTGGTGAGACAGATAGGCGTCCCGCAAAAAATTAGCCAAGGCTCGAGCTTGGTTGTAGGGCACGCCATCGTTGATGGAAAATTCTCCCAGCAGGGGCAGGCGGAGCGTATTGAGCAGCTGGGTGCCCTTTTTCCCGACTGTCACGTACTTTCCGTCAGCTGCTATGGCGCTTTCGCGGATCAGCCGCAGCGTATTTTGATTCAAAGAGCCGCAAAGCCCTCTGTCTGTGGCGACGAAAACGATGCCGCGGCAGCGCACCTCACGCCGATCCAGCAGTGGGGCCTTGCGGCGAGAGTCCAGTCCCAGCCAAACCAGACGGTCCGTGAGCTCCTCTAGCCGGAAGGCGTGGCGTCGACCTGCCGCCGCCGCCTGCTGGGCCTTGCGCATTTTCGACCCGGCCACCAGTTGCATGGCGCGAGTAATTTTTGCCGTTCCCTTGACCGTCCGCAGGCGCCTGCCGATGTCTCGCATTCCACCCATGGGATCAGTTCCCGGCTAGGCGGCCGATGGCAGCGGAGCCCCTTGTCGGTTGGAGGCATAGGTTTTCTTCCAGAGCGCGATAGCCTCCTCCATCTGTCGCTCCAGTTTGCTGTCTAGCTCCTTTTTCTCCGCGATTTTCTCCAGTAGGGTGGCCCGATTCGTTCCTAGCCAGTCCTCCAGCTGCAGGGCGCTGCCATGGATTTGCTCCACGGCGATTTCGTCCAAATGCCCACCCTTCACGGCCCAGAGGAGAAAAATCTGCATCTCCGCACTTTTGGGCGTCAGCTGCGGCTGCTTAAAAAGTTCCACGATGCGAGCACCCCGGTCCAGCAACTGCCTGGTCTGCGTATCCAGTTCGGAGCCGAACTGGGAGAAGGCCTGCATTTCGTAGTATTGGCTGAGGGTCAGCTTGATCTGTCCCGCCACCTGCCGAAAGGCCTTAATCTGCGCCGCTGAGCCGACCCGGGAAACAGAAACGCCGGTCGCAATGGCGGGCCGAATCCCCCGATTGAAAAGCTCCGATTCCAGGTAAATCTGCCCGTCCGTGATAGAAATGATGTTGGTGGGAATGTAGGCGGCAATGTCGCCGGCCTGGGTCTCCACGATGGGCAGCGCCGTCAGAGATCCGCCGCCAAGTTCTTTGCTTAGTTTGGCGGAACGCTCCAGCAGGCGGGAATGCAGATAAAAAATATCGCCGGGAAAGGCCTGTCGCCCCGCCGGCCGTTTCAGGATCAACGAAATTTGCCTATAGGTCACCGCATGGCGAGTGAGGTCGTCGTAGATAATCAGGGCGTCCATGCCATTATCCATAAACCACTCACCGATTGCCGTGGCCGCATAGGGGGCGACGTACTGTCCCGCCACGTTGTCCGATGCGTTTTCCGCCACCACGACGGCGTACTCCATGGCTCCTCGCGACTCCAGCAGCTGCAGCGTGCGGGCCAGGTCCGAACGTTTTTGGCCGATAGAAACGTAGATGGAATAGACGGGTCGAAAACTCTTATCGCCGGAAGCTAGCCCCCGCCGGTTGATCTGAGCCTGACTTAGAATGGTGTCTAGGGCAATGGTGGTTTTGCCGGTGGCCCTATCGCCGATGATGAGCTCTCGCTGGCCGCGGCCGATAGGGATCATGGAGTCGATGGCCAGAATGCCGGTCTGAATCGGCTCCGAGACGGACTGGCGCGCGATGATGCCATGGGCCACCTTCTCGATGGGATAGCGGTCCACGCTTTTCAGTTCGCCACGCCCGTCGATGGGTTCCCCCATGGCGTTGAGCGCCCGGCCCAGGAGTCCCATGCCTACCGGCACCGAAAGGAGTTGGCCGGTCGTTTTTACCTCGTCGCCCACGGAAACCTGCGCCCCATCGGAGAGCACCACCACGCCCACGCTGTCCTCTTCCAAATTCAGCGCAAGTCCTCGAGATCCGTCCCCAAAGAGCACCATCTCGTTGAGCCGCACCAGGGAAAGCCCGCCGACGCGGGCCACGCCGTCCGCCACAGCCAGCACGCGGCCCACATTTTCTTCCATCACCTGCGGACGCAGCGCGGCGATCTCCTCCCGAATTTGCCGCAAAAGTTCTTCGCCTTGACCCATCGTTCCCCGCCTACTCTCTCGCCGTTAGCCGGTGCTGTCAAACGGAAAGGAGCACTGTCGCGCGAAAAAAGCGGCGCTCTATGGCGCCGCGTAGGAACTAATTCGGGGGCAGGCGGTCGGCCTTTAGCTCGTGCTCATGAGCGCGCCTTCGAAGATGCCATATTCCGTGAGCCGCGAACTGTACTCGGTCTCTCTATAAACTTCATAGCGGTATTTCTCCAATTCCTTCCGCCAGGCGCTCGGCAATTTGTCCAGAACCTTTTCTTTGAACTCCTTTTTGCAGGTTGGCGATTCGTAGAGAAGCCGCGCAATGGGATGTTGCCCCCAATCGGGGTCGTCTTCCGTCATGCGCGTCAGTACAATCGTGGAGAATACATCCCAGCGGCCGGCATCTATCACCTCCGCCAACAGGCCAACGAGTTTACTTTGGGCCTCCGCATTTTGTAACACATCGCCATAGGGAAGCGACAGAAAATTCGTCAGAGTGGCCTCCCGCTCTTTCTGCCCCGATCCGGGCAGGCCATAGGCATTCCGTATCTTTCGCGCCGCCAGCTCCATATATTGCGGCGGCGGAAGCTTTTCCTCTGTTGGACTCATCCACGTACTCCTAAACGCATCCATCTCTCTTCCTTTCCTTCGTTTGTTTGTAGAATCCATCGCGTCGACCGTCAACTAATTTCATGGCACCTCCCGTTCGGCGAAAAAATTTTCCGGCTCGGATGCCATGCTATTTAATAGGATTTGAAAATTTTCCACATAGGTATTCGGCGGG
>JAIRTQ010000039.1 GCA_031254835.1 Puniceicoccales bacterium
AGGCCGGCGACGAAGGATGCGCCATCTAACTTGATGGCGGAGCCGCTCCTATGCCGCTCCGCGCCGCCGCCGAGGGCGCAGAAGGCGGCGAGCTTTTTCGCGGAGGGAATTTCCAGCCGGTCCCCGCAGCCGTTCACGAGCGCCGTGCCGGCTAACCACCCTTCGCTCAGCGACTTGTAGCCGATGGGTGCCGCGCCAAGGCCGCCAAAGTAGCCCAAAAAGTCGGCCAGCAGTCGGTCGTTTTCCCTTCGTATGTCGAAGTGGTAGCCGGACCGCGCCCTGGCGCCGACGATAGAGCTGCCGTCGCAATTGGGAAAGGACTTGCTGGCGCACCGCAAATTGGCGCAGTCCAACAAAATCACCGACTGGCCCACCGGCAGGTCAAATTGCCCTTCGCCGCAGCTGCTTATTGCCACGTCGACCGTGACTGAATCGGCAAGAAAAACGACCCCTCCCGGAAAAGAAAGCATGGGCACATCCTCATCAACATTTTTCGGCAGAACGAATTGCAGTCTCCCCTCTAGGACGGTCTCGTCGGCATCGATCTCGCTGTGCATTAAATCCGGGTTGTAGGATACCGGCTGTGCGTGTGGAATGACGGCTAAGGTGTTCTTATCAAATTTGTAACGTTCGATGTCTTGGCCATAGGCGACACGCAGGATGGCGGGCTTTTCCAGCCGAAAAGTGCCATCCGTACGCTGCGATAACTCGTTCTGGTAGTTCCCAAGTGTGACACCATTGGTCTGCGTATCTACTACGCCCATTGGCGCTTGTAGGTACTCCGTTGCTAATTTGGCAGCGATGGTGAAGGAGGCGCCATTCTGCAGCACCATGGTGCCATTTGAGACTGAAACAGCTGCACCGTATGGGGTGTATTTTCCTAGCAAAAAAGCATAGTTGTTCTGTTCCGGCGAATAGGAGGTCTCTGCGCTAGGATACTCCGCCAAAGACAGGACCACGGACCGGTGGCTGTCAAAGAGCACCGTGCCCGTCTGCCAGTTTTTGGGGTTGATTTGCAGATGAAAATCGTTGGTGCTGATGGCGTCGATTGGATCGTAGTTCCGAAAGCTGCGGCCCGCCGCAGCGGCCAGGGCGACCTTTGTTTTCCGTCCATTCGGCTTCTGTTTTTTTGAGGCGATCACTTTGGCCTTATCACCTATTCGCCCCACGGGGGGCTCCATAATCCCCCCTTTATCCATATCCATAATCCCCTTTTGACCCATAATCCCATTTTCGTAGTAATACGGCAGATCCAAAAAAAACAATCCCACCGGCGGTTGCTCGGCGGTGCTAATCCGTAGGGGAAAATGCCCACCCAAACCCAAGGGAGCTGCCCTTTTGATTGTTTTTCCCCGCCCCCCCCTCCCCGTTATTACGAGTTGATGCGCATAATCGCCTTGCACATCGCCATCGAATGTAACGGCGTACTGGGTTCGATTCCCTTGGAAAATCACGTCGCCGGAGTGGGCTTCCAGCCGGGCGTCCCCGCAACAGAGCACCGCGCCGCCGAAATAGGTTACCTCGTTTTTCAAAAAGTAACTGCCGCCCAGGTCGGCGAAGGCGCCGCCTTCGCCGGTAAAGTTGACGCAGGCAATCGCCCCGCCGAGTCCGGCCGAATTGTCCGCGAATAGGGAATTTTGAACGTCGCCGATGAGGTTCCAACAAGTAATCGCTCCTCCAACACCACTCAGGCTAGGAATACCAGTTACCGGCGCATTAGAGAAACCGGCGCCGTTGAAAGACGACGAACGGAGAAAATCGCCATAGGCGGCCGCCGAATTGCCCACAAATATGGAATTGTGAACCCCACCGGTGAGGCTGTTGCAGCAGGCAATCGCCCCACCGCTGGCTTTTTGTCCTTCGAAAGCAAAGGACTTATGTTTTCCACATTTCTTTTTATTCCACTTTCTTCCTTTACTTTCTCTGCCGTCGAAGGTGAGGGACTCAATGCCGTCCTTGCCGCCCCCATTTCCGCCGAAGAGGAAGAAGGAATCGCCGCCCCCGGATTTTCGAAAAACCGTCATCGGCCGGCCATTCGCGGACAGTCCCGCGCCCCGGAGGCCGAGACTTTTATCGTTCGAAACTTCGACTCGATCGCCAAAAAAGTAGGTGCCTGCCGAGAAAAGCAGGACGTCGTCGTCCGCAATGCTTTCCGAATTTACCAGAGTCTGGATGGCCTGATTCGAAGATTTTGGAGGTACGCCGTGAGTAGTCGCGCCAAAGGCCGCCCCAAAAATTGCGCAAAAGGTTACACTAAGGCATAAAATCCTGCGTTCCTGCGTTCCTGCGTTCCTGCGTTCCTCATCAATGCAGCTTAGCGGCCGGCGCGGACGATGCAAGAGGAAATTTACAATTTCTTTTCATTTTTCGATGTGGCGTAGAAACCTTTGCCTTGTCGGCCGCTAGCGGCGGTCGCTCTTTTCTCCTTTCGTCGGGCCGGTTTTACGGTAGAAAGCGCCTATGCGATTTTCGATCCATCCCGCTGCTTGGGCGATCTTGTTCTGTGGCTGTACGCTTGTCGTTCATGGGGAGGAAATTTCCTACGCGGCGATCACGGCCATCTCCGAGCATCGGGCCGTCGACGGAACCCGCCGGGGAGTGGAGGACGTGCTCCGAGAGAATGGCTACCTGACCGGTAAGGCGCTCAAGCTGCGCTACCAGTGCGCACAGGGCAGCCCTGCCACGGCCGCTCAGATTGCAAAAATGCTGGCCGAAGAACGGCCCACTGTCGTTGTGGCCATTTCGACGCCCAGCGCCCAGACCATGGCCGCCGCGATCCGCACGGTGCCCATCGTGTTTGCCTCCGTCACGGATCCGGTGGCTGCCCGACTGATCACGAATTGGAGCGCCTCCGGCACGAACGTGACCGGCGTTTCTGACGCCGTTGCGCTGGAGGAGCAAATTTGCTTTTTGGAGAAACTCTGTCCAGGATTGCGAGCCATCGGACTACTTTACAACCCGAGCGAGGTCAATTCCACGCTCGTCCTCAAGGAAATGGGACGGCTGCTGGGAGCGCGCCAAATCCGCCTGGTGCCGGCGCCGGTGCAGAGGCCCGCCGACATTCCATTGGCGGTCCGAAGCCTCAAAGGAAAGGTGGATCTCATCTACACGCCCACCGACAACACGATCGGCTCCGCCTACGAGTCCCTGGCAAAGGCGGCCGACGAGTGCCGGATCCCTGCCATCACAGCGGATCCGGAGCTTGTCCCCCGCGGCGCGGCGGCGGCATTGGGGACGAGCTA
>JAIRTQ010000081.1 GCA_031254835.1 Puniceicoccales bacterium
ACGGCCGGCGAGCTGGGCCTCAGCTACCGGCCAATTCCCGCGGCCACCGTCGAGCTCGCCCTTCGCGGCTCCGCCGGCACGCAAAAGAGCATAGGCGGCTCCCTGCGAGCGAGGTACGAATTCTAGAAATGGCCGTTACAAACCACGCGGCGCAGAGAGATTTTTAAACAGAAAATTTCTGCTCCGCCACAAAAAGAATTTGACCGCTGTGGGTTGCATCCATCGACTCCGCTCCCTATTGTACGAAATGAGGGTTCGATATGCTTAGAAATGTCATCATGGTAACGTGCTGTGCCCTTCTGTGCGCCAGCTGTGGAACTGGATTCCGCTCAAAGGGCGAAAGCCGGCCGGCGCAGAGAAATACGGCGAAAAATTTTTCCAACGGGTGGAAGGTGGTTGGACGGATGTACTTCGAAAAGGCGAACGGAGAGAATTCTCTCGGAACGGTCGCGCTTGGCAGTCAAGTCCGAAAAAGCCTAAAACAAGTTTTAAACGTGCAGACAGACACGTCGGAAAATGCCATGGAAATAGCCATCGCTAAAAAGGATGGCTCGATTCGAATGGAAAGTGAAAAGGATTGCTCGGGGTCCGCCATTGAGCTGCACGCCACGCTGCTGGGCGTGGATCCGCAATCCGGCGATGGTCATGGGATGCTCCAGGACGTTTACAGAAAATTGCCCCTCGCGAGCCGCTTCACTGCCCAAAATGCACCCACCTTGGAGCAGGTTGCAAAAGCCTACGGCCAACTGGTAGAGCCCGGTCTTTTATTCTCCATCGCGAATATCATCTTTTGGGAAGCCGGTTCGACATATGCGTTTGTAGCAACGCTTTCCAGGAACGAAAGTTACGAAATTACAAATAGCGCAGGGGAACCGGTTTCGGCCACGCTCGGCGTGACGCTTGCTAACGTAGATCAGTCCCTATTGGAAGATCGCAGCTGGATAGAAAGTGTGCTGGAGCAGCTTCAAAAGAAACTGCAGGGGAAAAAATTAAGGTTGGCCTCGGCGAATGGGACGGCCAAACTGGAATTCTTCCGATCCGATTCGACTTCTGGGCGTGCAACGTGCCCTTCGGCTAAAACGGCTAAATAGGGCACATTTTCGCGACGGCGGCGGAGCTCGCTACGGATCCTGTCCCCAAGCCAGTTGGGCGGCGGCGAGGAGAGTCATCGCGGCCGTTTCTGCGGTGAGGACCCGCGTGCCGAGGGAGACGGGCAGAAAGTCGTTCTGCCGCAGCCAGTGCTGCTCCTCAGGGGCAAAATCCCCTTCTGGACCGACGGCCAGGTAGACGTCGCCTGCAAATTCTGAAAAATGGCCCACCACCTCCCGCCAGGGGCGGGCGTCGGCTTCCAGTGAGGCGACGATATGGAGAGAGGGAGAACGGAGCGAAATTTTTTCCAGCGGCAGCGGCTGACAGATGGTCGGAAGGAACGGATTGCGGGACTGGCGGCAGGCGGCGGTGGCGATTGCCCGCCAGCGCAGCTCCCGAGAAGGCGATTTCGTCGGCCGCAGTCCGCCATCGCCGTAGCGGCAGAGGACCGGATGGATCTCCCACGCGCCCAATTCGGTGGCCCGTCGTAGCAGCTCGTCCATGGCGGCGCCCTTCGGCAGGCCCTGCAGCAGGCACGGTCGGAGTTTTGGCGACGGAACATGCTCGACCGGACCGGCAACCACTTCAGCCCAACGGCCATTTGCGGACCACCGCAGGATGCAATCGGCCCGTTTCCCGCGGCCGTCGAAGAGGGTGATCCGATCATTCTCCCCTACCCGAAGAACTCGCAACAGGTGGTGGCTCGTAGCCGGGTCGAGTCGAAGCGGCTGCCCTTCGCAAATGTCATCGCTCACATAGACATAAAAGTGCGCCATCGGTCAGAAAGTTGCTGGAATCTTTGGCGGAACAATGCAAAATTCCTTTGACGGCGCCATCGGACCCACCGACAATGCGCACGTCATGAGACGTTTTGTTTGGGTAACAGTCTGCGCTCTCTTTCTTTGCGCCGTCCCTCTCTGCTACTACCGAATCCATGCTGAAAAACCGCTGACCCTCCATGGGAAGTCCCAGTCGCAATCTTCGTCCCTCCAATTTCCCAAAGAGCGGGCCGGTGACGGCTTTGCGGAAGCTGCGGAACAAATTCGAGTGCAACCGGAAATGAAGGGATGGGAGGGAAAATCGCCGTCCAACTCCGTGGAAAGGATCTGCCTCGGCGCTGCCGCTCTACTGCTCCTGTGGGGCTTAGTTTTGGCCATGCGGTCGCGCCGCTGTCGGCTGAGTTCCCTCGGCAAAGATTCCGGCGGACAAATTCGCATCGTCCAGACGCGCCGTCTGGGAAATAGGCAGTGCCTGGCCGTCGTCGCCTGCGAGCGGAAAAAATTTCTCATCGCCATTACGTCGCAGAACATTGAATTGATCGACGACTTGGACGGCGAGGAGCGGACGCCGCAAAAAAATGCTTTCCCGGAGGAAAATCCTTCCTAGGACCGGCCTATCAAAGGCAACATCCATGGTGAAACTGCTAATTGAACCGCGACTCCGAGGCTTCATCTGCACCACGGCCCATCCCGTCGGCTGCCGGAAGATCGTAGAGGAGCAGGTAAGTCGGGCGCGCCGCTGTTCTTTTCGAGGGCCAAAGAGCGTTTTGGTCATCGGCGCATCCACCGGCTACGGACTTGCGAGCCGCATCGGCGCCGCTTTCGGCGCCGGCGCAGCCACCTGCGGCGTTTTTTTTGAACGGCCGGCGGAGGGAGAGCGGACCGCATCGGCCGGCTGGTACAACACGGCCGCGTTCGGGTCTCTAGCCGGTGAAGAGGGGCTCCTCGTCCGCAATGTTAATGGGGACGCATTTTCTGCGGAAATCAAAAAGAGGACAATCGATATTCTGCGCAGCGACTTCCCGCCGGTCGATTTGGTTATCTACAGCCTGGCCTCGCCCCGCCGCACGGACCCGGCCGGAGTCACCCATCGCTCCGTCCTGAAGCCTATCGGTAAGCCCTTTTTCGGGAAAACGGTCCAGACGGACAGCGGTGCCGTGAAGGAGGTTGCCATGGAGCCGGCGACGGAGGAAGAAATCGCCGGCACCGTGGCCGTGATGGGCGGCGCCGACTGGCTTCTTTGGATGGAGGCGCTGCGAGAGGCCGACGTCCTGGCGAAGGGCGCAAAGTCCGTGGCCTACGGCTACGTGGGTCCGGAGCTGACTTGGCCCATCTACCGCTACGGCACAATCGGCCGAGCGAAGGAAGATCTAGAGGCAACCGTCGAAAAAATCGACCGGATTCTTGCCCCGCTGTGCGGAAAGGCGAACATTTCCATCAATAAGGCCGTCGTGACCCAGGCCAGCGCCGCAATCCCGGTTGTGCCACTCTACGTCTCGCTGCTCTTCAAATTCATGAAAGAAGAGGGCAGCCACGAAGATTGCCAGGATCAGATGATAAGGCTCTTTCGGGAAAGGCTCTATCCCACCGAGCCGCTGCCGGACTGTGCCGTCGATGACGTCGGGCGGATTCGCCTCGACGAACGAGAAATGAAACCGGTGCTGCAGGAAAAAATCCGCCAAGTTTGGTCCGCCATCGAAACGGATAATCTTTCCACGCTTACGGATTTTGCCGGCTACCAATTCGACTTTTTGCGCCTATTCGGCTTTGGCGTCGAAGGGGTTAACTACGATGAGGCCGTGGAATCGGATGTGCCGCTGAGAGGAATGCCATGAGAGACGATTGGGAAGAGGACGAAGAGGAAGACGACGAGAAGGAGGATTGCCCCTGCGAAGGAAAAAGTTGTGGGCGTCTTTCGGCCTCCCGGCGCATACAGGAGAAATTCCTCGCAACGCGAAAAGTGTTTTTCTGGGGGGCCGTCAATGACGACAGCGCGAAGGCGGCCGTAGAAAAATTGCTCTACCTAGATCTGGAAGGGCCCGGCAAGCCCATCACCTTCTATCTCAACACTCCCGGCGGCTGTATTACTTCCGGCATGGCCATCTACGACAGCATGCGGATGCTGAGCTCTCCGGTTACGGTCGTTGTGAGGGGCATGGCGGCCAGCCTGGGGTCTCTCCGGCTCTGCGCGGCCGTAAAAGGTCGGCGACTG
>JAIRTQ010000095.1 GCA_031254835.1 Puniceicoccales bacterium
GCGCCCGGCCATGCCCCTTGCCTGAGCGCTCCGATTTGCCGCCTGCTTCGTTCTCCGTCAGCGTCCTAGCCCACGCGCCCTCGAAAAAGGGGCCGAAGGTGAGCGGACCGGCCCCGCAGGCCAGTCCGGTGACGAGCGATGTTCCGTCCAACTTGATGGATGAGGCAGATTTGTGCCGCTCCGTTCCGCCGTCGATAGTGCAAAAGGCGATGATTTTTTCCGTCGATGGAATTTCCAGCCGGTCCCCGCAGCCGTTCACGAGCGCCGTGCCGGCTAACCACCTAAGGAAATCGTCGCCGCCTAGGGCGGAAAGAGAGTAGTAAGGACAATATTTGCCGGCAAGCAGGTCATTCAAAGCGATCTGAACTAGCGCATCTGTCGAAACGGCGGAGCTCTGCTCGCCCGCTGCCAACATGCTTTTGCCGTTTTCGGCAGACAGACCTGCTGCATTTGGCGTTCCACCCGGAAGATAAGATGAGATCATTTCTTTTGCGAATGCGTTCAACGCGGACAGTAGTAGCGGCGGCAGATCGTACTCGATGTCATGGTCCTTGCAAAATACCGTCAGGCTTTCCACACGAAAATCCTCTAGCGCAATGATCGAGATGTTCCCCGAAGAGAAGATCCATAGCGGACAAATCTACTTTTAAAAAAGCAGAATTTTTGGGAAACCGCAATTCCCTGCCGCTCGATGCGAACCTGATGTGCGCGTCCTCTAGCCCCAGAGAGCCAGACAGCTTAACCGCGTTCCTCTCCATGTCATAGCCGCAACTTATGTCGCCAGTTCTTTGAACTGTGCCCAAATCCCCAAAATACAACGTATCGGCACCAAGCGAAAGCTCTATTTCGTTTAGACCTCTATTCTTCACAAACGCAGGAACGTTTAGCAAGAGCGTATTGAAATAGTCGTTAGTATTCCCTTCGATCGCGTGAATGGGCGCGAGAAACGGCGCGCAAAAGGTTAAACCCAGACATAAAATCATGCGTCCCACATGGTGCAGCGTAGCGGCTGGCGCGGACTATGCAAGGGAAAATTTAGGAAATTTTTTACGGATCACGGAGCCCGAATGGCGACGTAGAGAACCATTGTGCTGGACAGTTTTTAAAAAAGCGATGAAAATTAGCCGTGGCCTCTCCGAAGCTCTACTACGACGTTCCTCTGGGAGCATTCTCGGGCCAAGGAGGCAGTCAATTTCGCGTCTTTGCGCCCAATGCGTTACGATTGAGTATTCGCTACGGCAATGGGCCGGTCGAGCTAGACGGAATTTTGCCGGCCAAGGAGATCGACGAAGGACTCTGGGAGGCGATGACGAACCAGGATTTGCGCAACTGCTGCTATGCCATCGCTTTGGAGCCCAAAAATCGCTTTGGTTATCCGGAGGACGCATTCGCGCAAATTCTCGACCCCTACGGCCTGGCCTGCTGCGGCCCCGGCGGGCCGGCCATCGCCGTCGATCGGAACGCGCTGCCGCGGGCAGAGCCGGCGAGCGGGCTGCCGCCGCTGAAAAATTTGGTGATTTTGGAGGGCCATCTGCGGGATCTGCTGGGCCTCTCTTCCTGCGACGAAAGAGCGACCTATGGGGCCTTTTCCCATTGGCTGGAGAAGGAGGACAACTACCTATCTTCTCTCGGCATAAACGCTTTAGAACTACAGCCGCTCCAGGAAATGGAGGGCGAGGAGCGAGACAGCTACCGCTGGGGCTACATGCCGGTGAACTATTTTTCGCCGACGTGGATCTACTCGAGCAGTCTAACACATGGCTCGCAGATCGAAGAATTTGCGGAATTGATCGGGACCTGCCACCGCTGCTCGCTGGCCTTCATCCTGGATGTGGTCTACAATCACGTGGGGCACCCGAACGCGCTCCGGCTCCTGGGCGGCGATTACTTTTTTCGTACTTGCACGGACGGCTCGCTTTCTAATTGCAGCGGCTGCGGCAATGACCTGCGGACGGAGGCGCCCATGGCCCGGCGGCTGATCCTAGACAGCCTGGAGCATTTGCTGGCCGTCTACGGCGTGGATGGCTTTCGCTTTGACCTGGCAGAACTTATTGACGGAGAAACTCGACGGGCCATCGAGGAGCGGGTTCGGCAAATTCGACCCAATGCCGTACTGATTGCCGAGCCTTGGAGTTTCCGTGGCCATTGCGCCTACGGCCTGCGAGAGAGCTCCTGGAGCTGCTGGAACGACGATTTTCGCGACTCCATCCGCCGCTACGTGCTGGGCCAGTCCGGCCGCGATGCGCTCCACTACTTCGCCGCAGGCTGCACGGACCACCTGACCCGCATCCCTCTACAGAGCATCAACTACACCGCCTCCCACGACGATTTTTGCTGGGTCGACGGCATAACGGAAAACGCCGGCCACGACGGCAGGGAACCGACGGAGAAGGACATTCGCCGCAGCCGACTGATGTTCGCCATCCTCTTCACCTGCCTCGGCGTGCCCATGTTGGCGGAGGGGCAGGACTTTCTCCATTCCAAAGACGGTTGCGAAAATACCTACCTCAATGGGGAGAAAAATGCGCTGGGACCCGAACGGTTGGCCGCTTTTCGCGATTTGCACAGGCTGGTGGCCGACTGGATCCGTTTTCGACTATCTGAGGCCGGCCGACCGCTACGGCTACCCACCGCTCCCGCGGAAGGCTATTTTCGATATTTTCCCGCAACGGACTCTCCTTCTGCGACAGCCATCCTCTACAATGCCGATGGCTATGAGGAAGGGGGGCGACTTCTTTTTCTCATTAATCCGGAAGATTCGCACATTTACTTCGACTTGAGCAGGTTGCAAGAACGAGGAGCTTTCCGGCTGATCACGGACGGTGAGCAATTTTTTCTTACAGAGCGCATGGAGCGGCTCGGCGAACGGCATCCTCTGAAGCATATCTCTTGCCAACTTTGGGCATAGAATGGAACAGTGCGGAGGGTGGTCATAGCCGCTAGCACGGCCTTTCATGATGCGGGCGATGTTACCAGGGCCATCGAAACGGCCAAGGCATCGAATGAATACGGACCGACCGAAATGAAGCCCAAAATAGTAGATGCTGAAAGAAGTCATAGGCGCCTTTGCATTTGGTCCCGGGCTGGACTGGAATGCGGTAATACTCTCGCCCCATTTTCCGGTCGAAAAGGCAAAGGAGTTTTTGGGCGGACGGCAGGGCGTCCATGTTACGAACAAATTTGTTCCCGTACTGCAGATAAATTCGATGGCCGACGGGTGCGGCGAAGGAATCAGCGAGCCGAAGTGGGTGCGGGGTGACGGTCGCAAAAGTCGTGGCTCCGCTCGAAAAAATGCGCGGCGGCAAGCAGGTCACTTTCCTTGTAGGGCTTCCCGATGAGCTGCAACCCAATGGGGAGTCCTTCCTTCGAAAAGCCGCAGGGCAGGGAGATGGCCGGTAGGCTCGCCAAATTTATCGGGACCGTGTAAAGATCGCTCAAATACATGGCCAATGGATCTTTGTGGCTACTATCGCCGAGAGGAAAGGCTACGGTTGGCGTCGTGGGCGTGAGAAGAAAATCGACCGTTTGGAAAATTTCCTCGAAGGAACGATGAATTAGCGTCCGTACCCGCTGGGCGCGGCCGTAGTAGGCCTCGTGATAGCCGCCGCTCAACACGAAGGCACCCAGCAAAATACGGCGCTTCACTTCGGCGCCGAAGCCCTCCTCCCGGGAGCGGCCGTAGAGTTCGTTCATGTCCCGCACGCCGGCTGCCCGATGGCCGTAGCGGACGCCGTCGAAGCGGGATAGGTTGGAGAAAGCTTCCGCCGTGGCCGTGACATAGTAGGCACCTATGCAAATATCTAGGCTGGGAAAGGAAACGGATCGGATCGGACAGCCGGCGTCCGCGAAAAAATCAACGGCCCGCCGCACGGCTGCTTCCACCTCACCATCCAGTCCGGCGGCGA
>JAIRTQ010000075.1 GCA_031254835.1 Puniceicoccales bacterium
CCAATTTGCAGAGCTGCTGTCCAAGCATATCGCCGTAGCTGTGCGTCTTTGTAGGCGACAAATCGTGGCAAGAGGGGGCGATGCTGTGGAATCGAATTGGATCCCTCTCCGCCGCCCGGTGGCCGCGCCCTTTTTGTGTAACCGCATGAATTAAAACAGGTCGATCACATTTTTTTGCCCATTCCAGTGCGGGCAGCAGCTCATCGAAGCGGTGGCCGTCTACCTTCCCTTGGTAGATCAGCCCGTAGAAGTCAGAAAACACATTGCTTTCTTTTGCGCGGATCAACTCATTCGACCAAGCGCCGAGGGAGCTATCGATGGCATAGCCGTTGTCGTTGAGAATGATGATTAGCCGACCCGTTCGCAAGACCACCTGCTGGAGGGCTTCTTGGCTCAGACCGCATGGAAGCGATCCGTCGCCAAGCAGCGCCACCACGTGCTCATCGTCTTTCCTTCGATCTCGCGCTACGGCAAGGCCTAGAGCCGATGAGAGCGCTGTTCCTCCGTGTCCCACCGTGAAAAGATCGTAAGGACTTTCTCTGGCATCGCCATAGCCGGAATAGCCGCCTGCCCGCCGAATTCCGCAAAAACGTTCATCATTTCTCCCGGTGAGCAATTTGTGCGCGTAGCATTGGTGGGAAACGTCCCAAACCAGTCGGTCGTGGGGAAAATCAAAGACCCGGTGCAGAGCGATCGTTAGCTCCACAACCCCCAAATTGGAAGCGAGGTGGCCGCCGCATCGCTCAACGACGGCAATGATGCGCCGCCGCAAATTTTGGGCTAAACCAGGCAGCTCATCCGCCGTGCAGTTCCGAACGTCCCACACCCCGCCCACCTGGAAACCCTCCTCCTCTTTCTGTCAAGTTAAAGGAACTTTCCCTCCCCAACGACCTTCGTGGGGACAGCTGCGCTACCCCTCACCGCCTCCTCCATTTGCGATCGACTAAAAAAAGCGGGATGGCTGATGAGATGTTTCGACACGCAATCCGGTAGACTCATGACCCAATCGCCCCTTTCTTGTCGTCGGATTTCCCGTCTGATTTTTCCTTCATTTGTTCCACTGCGTCCCCGCCTTCGTCCCTACACTCGCGCGCACAAAAGCCCAACTTCCAGCCAACCCATAGAAAAAAGGACCGTATGGCCCTGCCTACTGCCACAAAACCATCCCGCACGGTCCCCCAAAAACCTCCGGCTGGCGAGGCATTCAAGACCAGCGACTGAAGAGCCGGCTCAAAAAACTCTGCCTGTCCTCCTCGCTTTTTTTTTAATTGCAGCAGTGCGAGCCAGCGACTCGGCCGTCGCCTTTTCAATCTCCGCAATCAGTGCCCGATGGGCAATCTCCTCCAGAGAGTTCCCCGTTTTCGCCTCCATTTCCACGCGCATTGCAGCCAATCTCGCCAACTCCGCATCCGTCTCCGCACGTATCTTCGCCGTCTCTGCACGTATCGCATTTGATTCGCTCAACTTTTCGAAGAGCTTCACTTCCGCCTGATCCCTGGGGCGTAAGGTTGCACGCATCACGGGATCCGATATCATTCGCTGCCGTGCTCGCTCCTTTTCCTCCCACTCCACCTTCGTCATTGGGGACTCCCGCATCACCAGCGCGTCGATGATCGGCACAATCTCCAAACAGCTAAGTCCTTCCTGGTCGTGCAGCCGAACCACTTCATCGTAGATCCGCTGTCCCATATGACGATATTCCCTGGTTAGTAAAAAAAGGTGTAATGTCGCGTTTACCTCAGCCAAATTCCTATCCATTCCTGGGGAAATCTGTCCACACCCGGCGGCACCGGTGCCGCGGTTTCCCTGACTTTTAGCTAACAACACACTATTCATAATTTCCCCCGTTTAAAATCTTTAAAATTCTCTCATGTCACATCGTCTATGCTGTGAAATGCACGCCAAAGACAGTTGTAGGTATCATACATTGCGCGCCTACGGCGTACGTCCGCTTCCGCCGCTTCTGCATTGGCCCGACTTATCTGCGCACGTGCCATATCGGCAGCTCGCAACTCCGCCGCCGCCATATCACTCAGACGTTTAGCCCCCTCTTGCGCCGCCGCCATTGTGTTCGCTTTTTCCTGTTTCGCTTTTTCTGCCTCCTGTTGCGCCCGATCCTCAGCCGCCATTGTGTTCGCTTTTTCCTGTGCAATGCGTTGTTCGGACAAAACGGCCGCTTCGTCCACGAATATCCCTATGGCCCGTGCGACCCCCTCCCAAAGTACGGGATCGGCGCGAGGGCTAGAATAGTAAGCTTCCAACGCGACCACGAAAGCCCTACCAGATGCGGAGTCCCTCAAGTGGCAGCACCTTGCCATGTGCAAGGCGGACCGCTCGCCCCTGATGCCGCGCAACTCGGCGATACACATCATTGTCATTTCTTTATCGGTAATGTTCGCCATCATCAGGGCGGTCACGTTCGTTTCTTGGCTCGCCAAGCTCGCAAATCGCTCGGTAACCATCGGATCCATTAGCATGCCATCCCACGTAAGCTTACCTCCATCTGGAGCAGATCCTGCCGGCAATTAGTTTTTCTGAAAATGTCAACTTCTTATTTCGGTAAAGTTCGGCTCATGGAAAACTGAGAATAATTTGCCTGCAAAACAAATTTGCCGCAGACCTTTATGGCGAATGGGCGCGATAGAATTCCGTACCATGCGGCAAGGGAAAACTTCCTTTGACAGCGGGTCCGTCCTCGGCCAATTTGCGTATCATGAGAGGAACTTTGCCCGGGTTTCGGGACCTCTATCCGGAAGACTGCGCCCTACGACGACATATTGTGGATACATTTTTAGCTATCATGGGCCGCTTTCTGTTCGAAGAATACGATGGCCCACTTCTAGAGCCGCTGGAGCTGTTTACGGATAAGTCTGGGCCGGAAATTGCTGAACAGCTTTTTCAATTCGAAGACCGGGGCGGACGACGGGTGGCGCTGCGGCCGGAAATGACCCCGACGCTCGCCCGCATGGCCGGCTCCCGGGCCCAGACTCTCCGGCGACCCATCCGCTGGTGCGCCGTTGGAGAGCAGTTCCGCTACGAGCGGCCGCAGAAGGGTCGGCTCCGCTCTTTTCTTCAGCTGAACGGCGATATTCTCGGCGAGCAGAGCTACCGTGCCGATGGGGAATTGATCGGTGCGCTCCTCTCGTTGCTGGCGGCGTTGGGCCTCGGCCCCGATGACATTTGCCTGCGGCTCAGCGATCGAAAAATTTGGCAGCTTTTGCTGGGGCACTTCCCCTGCGATGGCGCTGCGGTCCTGCGGGCCATCGACCGCTACGGGAAAGAGCCGGTCGCCGTCACAGAAGAGCGGCTACGGAACGTCATGGGCCATTCGGCGGAGCAGTTTTTGGCCCATTGGGAGCAGCTCCGCGCCTGCGATTCGCTTACCGCGCTTAAAACATTTTTTCGAAAATTTCCCTCTCAGGCCCTGGATGAGCGGATGGCCGACTGGACAGAGCTGCTGCAATTTTTGACAGATCTTGGCTTAGGGGAATACGTTACCGTGGATCTGTCCGTTGTGCGGGGGCTTGCCTACTACACCGGCTTCGTTTTTGAGGTTTTTGAGCGGAGCGGTGCGGGACGGGCGCTGGCCGGCGGAGGCCGCTACGACGATTTGACGGAAAAGTTAGTCGGCACTGCACTTCCCGCCTGCGGCTTCGCGATCGGCGACGTGGTGCTGGCAAACATCCTGCGAGGGAAGAATCTTTTTCCCGGCGGGCAGGCAGTTCCGGACCTCTGGATTGTCTGCGACCGGGAACGACAGTCCGCGGCCCTTGCCATCGCGACGGCAGTTCGGCGAATCGGCGGCCGAGTGGTCTACGAGCTGCGGAGCGAATTGCCTCTGGACAAGCAGTTGCGGCAGGCGGACCGGTCCGGCGCCCGCTTCGCCCTCCTTCCCGCCGACCGGGACTGGCTGCTGAAAAATCTTTCAACGGGAGAAACGTCCCCTAGCAGGGCGGAAGACTTCCCTGTCCTATGGACGAAAATCGGCGAATTTGCCAGGCTAGAGGTCCGCTAATCGAACTTTCTGGAAAATTGCCATTGCCGAATCGACTGGATGCGTCAGGGTGGGCGCGGCCGGAGGGGGCCAATCGGACCATGGGGCACTATCTTCCTCTTCCATACGTATATGAGCGTGACGGCCGCACGGAGCGGTCATGGGACATCTACAGTCGACTTCTGAAGGATCGCATCATCTTCATCGGCACTCCTATTGACGATTGGGTAGCCAACGCGGTGGTCGCGCAGTTGCTCTTTCTTCAGATGGAGGACGGGAAAAAGGATATCCATCTCTATATCAACTGTCCCGGCGGGAGCGTCACGGCCGGCATGGCCATCTATGACACCATCAATTTCATGCATTGCGATGTGGTTACCTACTGCGTGGGACAGGCGGCCAGCTTCGGTACGCTCCTGCTGGCCGCTGGAACGAAAGGCAAGCGCTACGCGCTTCCAAACAGCCGAGTCATGATTCACCAGCCGATGGGTGGCGCTACGGGACAGAGCGCGGATATTTCCATCGCCGCGAAAGAAGTGCTCCGCTGGCGGGCTGTCATCAACGGTACGTTGGCCCAGCTCACCGGTCAGCCGATTGAACGGGTAGCGAAGGACTCGGACCGGGATTTTTTCATGACCGCCCCGGAAGCATTGGCCTACGGTATCGTTGATGAGGTGATCGAGCGAAAGAAGCCGAACGAATCCTAGGCGATCGAACAGATGGATAAACAACTGCACCACTGTTCCTTTTGCGGAAAATCGCAGCTGACCGTGGACCGTCTCGTTGAGGGGCCGGGCGGCGTATATATTTGCGACCGGTGTGTCGCAGTCTGCGCGGATGCGCTCGAACTAGGAGCAAAGAAGCAGTCCACCCCAGGAATGACAGAGGAGAGTGTGACGTCCACCGGCGTGAAGGCCCCAAGCGGTCCTTTCGAGGTACAAAGCATTTCACCGAAGTACATTAAAGAATTTCTCGATCGGCACGTGGTGGGTCAGGAGGAGGCCAAGCGGTCCCTTGCGGTGGCCGTCCATAGCCACTACGGCCGACTCGCCTCCGCGGGCCGAATTATTCTCAAAAAGAAAACGCGGAAACCACTCCGCTGTGCGGAATTAGCCGATGTAGAAGTTGAAAAGAGTAATGTGCTACTTTTGGGCTCCACCGGCGTTGGTAAAACCTTACTGGCCCGCTGTTTGGCTAAGGCATTGGACGTACCTTTTGCCATCGCCGACGCAACCGCCCTCACGGAAGCCGGCTATGTGGGCGAGGACGTGGAAAATATCATATTGCGCCTAGTTCAGGCCGCAAATTACGACATTTCCCGGACCGAGTGTGGCATCATCTACGTCGATGAAATCGATAAGATTGCGCGGCGGACGGAAAATGTCTCCATAACGCGGGACGTCTCTGGAGAAGGAGTTCAGCAGGCGTTGTTGAAAATTTTGGAAGGAACTGTTTGCAACGTCCCGCCGAAGGGCGGGCGCAAACATCCGGAGCAGGAGTATCTGCGCGTCGATACGCAGAACATTCTATTCATTTGCGGTGGCGCTTTCGTCGGGCTGGACCGCATCATCGCAAACCGAATCGGGACAAAGGTGTTGGGTTTTGACCCCACCGGCGAGCGGATTGGACAGGCTGGGCGGAACGAAGCGGAGCTGTTGGCACAGGTACAACCGGAGGATCTGGTACAATTCGGTCTCATCCCGGAATTTGTCGGCCGATTGCCGGTGGTTGCGGCTCTACAAGATTTGGGCGAGGAGGATCTGGTCCATGTACTGACGAGGCCGAAAAATGCCCTCATAAAGCAGTACCGGCGCCTATTGGCCTTTGAAGGCGTCAAGTTGCACGTGCCGGAAGAAGTGTTGCGAACCATTGCCCGACAGGCAATTCTCCAAAAAACTGGGGCGCGCGGTCTGCGGGCCGTCCTAGAGCGGACCATGCTGCCCATTTCCTACGAACTGCCCCAGCGGCGCGGAGTTAAGTCCGTAACGCTCACCGCAGAATGCGTCCTCGGCAGCGGCACGGCGGAATTCGGAGGATAGTGGCGCAACGTCTTCGTTTGCGATGGCGGCAATCGGCAGGAGGTCCTTTGGTCGGCCGATTTATTTTGCTGTAAACTCGGACTGTGAGCCGTTCTTTTTCGCTTCCCCTTCCTCTAGAAACTGCCAAAGAGCGCCGTTCTTTTCTGCGGAGCTGTCATTGGGAGAAGAAAAGCCGCAGCGAAAGCAAAAGTCCCTAAAGGTGTGCTCCGGAAGGACGTGGCTGCAAAAAATGCCGACTGGAGAAAATTCCAAATAGAAGCGGAGGTCACCGATGCGCACCCGATAGAAGGTCTTGGGCCCGCGCTGTACCCGCCCGAAGCGCTCCTCGTCGCCTGCTCCGTAGAACTGCTCAACTCGTAGATTTGCCAATTCGCCGAGGAGCTCCATTTGCCGATCGATGGAGAGGCGATTCAACTCTTCCATGCTCTGCACACTGAAATTCACCTGCACAATTTCTCACTCTAGGTGTCTGTCGATGCATGTAAAGACTTAGCCCTTCGCCGAGCTGCCAGAAGGACATTCTCCAAGAGGGAAGCCACGGTCATGGGCCCCACACCGCCGGGCACGGGGGTAATGGCGCTGCAGCGAGGAGCGACGGCGACAAAGTCCACGTCCCCCCGGAGCCGGCGGTTGCCGGGCGCCGATGGGTCCGAAAAAAAATTTTGCCCAACGTCAACTACCGTTGTATGTTCGCGCACCCAGTCGGCCCCAACCAAATTCGGCGAGCCGACGGCGGAAATGAGTAGATCCGCTTCACGGGCGACCTCCCGTAAATTTGCCGTCCGTGAGTGACAGAGGGTCACCGTTCCGTCCAGGCCGCGACCTTGCAGCAGCAGGGCCAGCGGCAGACCCACGATCCGACTGCGGCCGATGACCACGATTCGGCGATCGGCAATGGCAATGCCGTAGGCCTCTAGAAGATGCAGAATACCCTTTGGCGTGCATGGAATTAGCCAATCTCGCTGTCCCAGCGCCAGAAGGCCAAGATTATTGGGATGGAAGCCGTCCACGTCCTTGGCCGGGTTCACGGCTGAGAAAATTTCGTCTTCCTGGGATCGGTCCGGCAGGGGCGCCTGTACCAGTATGCCATCGATCGAGTCGTCATCATTCCAGAGATCTAGCTGCCGTAAAATTTCTTTTTTGGCGGTACCGGCCGGCAGCAAGCAGAGCTTCGTCCCGATGCCTACCTCGGCAGCCGCCTTGCATTTGCGCTCCACGTAGCGGCAGGAGGCCGCATTTTCTCCCACCATCATGACGGCCAGCCGTGGAGGGCTGTCCAACGCAGCGACTTCCGCACGAATTTTTTCCCGTA
>JAIRTQ010000093.1 GCA_031254835.1 Puniceicoccales bacterium
CGAGGAAAAGAAATCGATCGGAAGGCAGACCTGAGGCGGAAAGTGCCGCAATGGAAGCCGACGGTCCCGGGATGGCGTAGACGGACAGGCCCCGGCGGCGGCACTCGCGGACCGCTCGAAAACCGGGATCGCTGATGGCCGGCGTGCCGGCGTCACAGGCGATGGCAACGGTCAAACCGGCAGTCACCCGATCTGCCAGGCCGATAGCGACGTCGCGTTCGTTTTCTTCGCGATAGGAGAGCATTTTTGCGGAAATGGCGAAATGGGCCAGCAATTTTCCCGTCACGCGAGTATCCTCGCAGGCGAGTAGGTCGCAATTGGCCAGCAAATCACGTGCCCGCTGAGAGATGTCCCCCAAATTGCCGATGGGAGTGGCAACCACGTAGAGCCCCGGCGGGAACTTGCCGGAGTCGTCGCTCACGGGCGCGCCTTGGCGGCCGTAAAAGAGGTCCCTTCCCACTTCCCCGGCCGAGCCCAGGGCAGCTGGCTGTCGTCCGGGTTCTGCTCGGCACAGCCGGTCAGGAAAGCCCCACACAGGAGCAGGCTAAGCAGGGAAAATTTTCGAAAAATGCATCGCCTCACGGCTTTCCCCTAAGGCTGTGCCCGAAGAAATTCAAGCCATTTGAAGACCATTTCCATCTCTTCCGTTCGCCCCAGCGCCGCCGCTACGGCACTCGCGTTTTTCCCATCCGGCCCCATTCCTGCTCTTTCGAGGAATTTCTCTATGTCCCTGAGCAGCCGTAGGGACCGGTCCGCCGCCCTTTTCCCGGCCTCCACCCCCGGCTGGTCATAGGCGTTCACGTCGATAAACTCCCCATAAAATCCCACCGCCCGCTCAAAGAGGGCCACCAGCAGTCCCAGGGAGCTGGCATCCACCTGCCGCAGAGTGATGGTAATCGACGGCCGACCTTCGGCGGCGAGTGCCTCCCGTGTGCCGAGAAAAAATCCCTCCAGGTACTCGCCGGCGCTCTTCTGGGCCGCCGTGGCGCGCAATTCTTGGCCGCGAAGCACTTCGACAAAGGTCACGAAAAAATTTTTCAGCCCGTCCCGCAGCTGCTGCACGTAGGAGTGCTGGTCCGTGGAGCCCCTATTGCCGTAGACGGTGAGCCCCTGATGGACCGTTTCCCCTTTCCGGCTAAGCCGCTTGCCGAGGGACTCCATCGTCAGCTGCTGCAGGTAGGGGGACAGGCCCCGCAGTGCATCGCAGTAAGGGAGAACCACCATGTCGGCCGCTCCACGGCCCTCCGTCGCGCCGTACCAGCCGATGGCCAGCTCCAAGGCCGGGTTGTTTTCCGGCCGGCGGGTGAGCCGGTCCATGGCGGCGGCGCCGGACAAAAACGCGCCGATGTCTATGCCGCAGAGGGCGGCCGGCAGAAGCCCCACCGCAGAACAGACGCTGGTGCGGCCGCCGACCCAGTCCCACATAGGGAATCGGGCCATCCAGGACTCCTTTTCTGCCCGCCGGTCCAACGCGCTGCCGGCACAGGTGACCGCCACGGCCCGTTCCGCCAGCGGCAAGTTTTTTGACCGCAGCAGCTCTTCAAATGCGGCCAATCCGTTGCGAGGCTCCGGCGTGGAACCGGACTTCGAGGTCACGACCAGCAGCGTCCGGCTCAAATTTTCACCGATCGCCCGGAAAATCCGCGCAAAGCCATCCGGATCCGTGTTGTCCAGGAAATGCAGCCCCATGCCGTTCGGCGGGAGCGCGCCAAGGAGCAGCTGGCTGCCCAGTGCCGATCCGCCGATGCCGATGCAGAGCAGATCCGTGAATGGTCCGGCGGCGGTGCCGATGGCGCCGGAGCGGACGGCGGCGGCAAAGGACTCGACCTTTTCCCGCGTTTCCACAATTTCTCGCCGCATGTTCTCCTCGGGAGCAAGTTCCGGCGCACGCAGCCAATAGTGGCCCACGCGCCGCCCCTCCGTGCCATTGGCGATGGCCCCCTGCTCCAATGCTTTCACGGCATCCAGCGCCATCCGGACTCTATCTTTTGTTATCTTGTTTGGCCGATTGAGCTTACTAAAATCTAGGCCGATTTCCAGCTCTTCGAACCAATGGCAATTTTTTTGAAAATGCTCCCAGTTGCCCACGGCGCAATCGTGGCCCATTTCGCCGGCCGGTCAATGGGGCTTTGCGACCGGCACGAATCAGCTTTTCCGTCGGTACCTTTTCCCATTGCATTTTCCAAATGATCCGTTTCCGTGCCGCCCGATTGTGCGAAAGAATTTTTTTTCTGCGGGACTGCTCGTTGGTGCAGCGCTTCTGCCGGTCGGAGTCTTCGGCTGGGCTTGGGATGCCGCATATAGACATGATGCGGAAGCCGTTGGCGTAGGCAGCAAATATGGCCATGGGAAGGAGGAAATTTCGCTGGCCGCCTCCGAGAAAATCGGAAATGGCACCCTCTCCTTTGGTTTGGAAGGCCGGATCTTGGACGACTCGTCCGCCGTCAATCGGGTCGCCGCACACGTGGACTGCGCCTGGGACGTCGCAGAGAATTGGCACCTCTCGGTCGGCTACCAGCCCATGCGCTATTTCCGCTGTCCGGTGGGGATAAAAATGCAGGGCAATGAGGTGCACGCTAGCCTTTGCCGGAGAAACGGGCTTTCGCTGAATGGTGAAGTTTCTTATAATTTTGATGAAGAGGATTTTGGACTTTATTTTTCCGCAACACGGTCCGCCGGTCTGGCGTCCATCGGTCTGGACTGTTTCAGCATCCGCAGTGTATTTTCCTTCGGCTATGACCACTGCGCCAAGCCTGGCGGCGTGCCTGATTTCTTCCAAAAAAACGCTCCCGGAGACCGCTGCGGATTTTTTTACTACGGCGTAGATGGGGACCTGGTCTACAAGCTGCCATCGCTGCCCGGCAGTCTGTTCGTCGGCTGCCGCTATGCGGGCAATTCCGCGTCGAGAAGTAACTGGAACAATGCGCTTGGGAATCACCGCAATCTGCTCTGGGCGGTACTAGGGGGCGCATTGCAATTCTAGCCGACTAGGCGGACTTTGGCGTCCAATTGCCGTGCTTCCTGGCATCCACTCGAGCTGTAGTGCCGTCCCAGACGGCCGAAATTCATTCCGCAGTGACAGTCGGGCCTTTCTCGGTGATTGGCATTGCGCCTTTGGCCATTTTTTGCGGAATGGTCAGCTCATGCGCTGGCCGTGGACATTTATTTTTCTTTGCTCAGTCCTGACCGTTCCCGTCCACGCCGACGAAAGGTCCGCCAGTCCATTCCCAAAAACCGCACAATTCTCTTTTTCTTGGCCAACCTCTAATGGCGAAAAGAATTGGGATGCAACGGGTAATTATTCAGAGCCGGCCCTGCAAAATCGCCTGCCGCAGCTACAAAATCTCTACATTCGTATTTTTGATCGAAGTGCGGGCGAAATTCCGCTGTTAGTCGTTGAAAGCCCGGTCGCTCAGTATGATAACACAAATAACCAGTTTGCCGGCGCGGACTTTATTCACGTGCGGGGAAATCTTTTCACGGCCGTAGGAGGCCAGTGGACCTTTTCCGGCGACGAGCGATGTCTTGTGCTAGACGGTGCCGTGCAGGTGTTTCTGGAAATTGATGGCGACACGAGCTTGGAAAATGCACTGGCGGAGGGAGGGCGTACGGCAATCGGGTGTCAGCACTTACAGATCATTGCCAGCGACTACTTTCTTACCCTGCACTTTTCCCGGGACGTTTCCCTCCGATCTAGCGAACTCTCCCTCGATAGTGATGAACTTGTCCTGGAAATTGCCCGTGAGGAGCCCATGCGAATTTTGGACCAGGAATTTGCCGGCGAAGCGATCCGTTCCCTTCGGGCCGCCGGCGCCGTTCACGTCGAATGGCCCACGCGCTCGGCCATGGCAGATGGTGCGCAAATTTTTCCAGGAGAGGGAGTCATTTTTCTTTCCGGGAATGTTAGCGTACTGGAGGAAAAGGGCCAAATTCAGTGCCAGGAACTCCTATTCCGGAGCGATCGCTATCACGTGGCGGCCGAAAAAGGTACCGGCCGGTGGCAAGATTTGCAATTTTCGAGCGCCAATTGAATGGATTCGCAGCAGCTCAAGATCTTCCTAATCATGGCTCCTCAGCTCCTTGTGGGCACTTGCCTACTGCTCTGTCGACGGTCAGCGGCGTCTCCGCAAGTCCAGGAGCCGCGCTGGATGGGGACCTGCTGGGATGCGATCGCCTTTTTTTCCGTAGCGTTGATTTTTCTCTTCGTTTTACCGGATTTAGCCTATTCGCTTTCGCCCGAGAGTGAGCACATCTCCTATCTGTGCAGCTTTTTAGGCACCTGCTCCTATGCACTTTTTTTGCCACGGCTCCTGCGGAGCAACGCATTTTCTTTTTCCTGCGGCCTTTCGCCGGCACAGCTTTCGCTTGGCCGGGCTCTCCTGCGGGGAGCGCTCCACTATCTGCGGGCCGCTCCACTTCTGTTCTTGGCCGATATTCTCTGGCTATACCTCCTGAGTGTCCTTTGCGCCACGGGTTTGCCCCTGTCGCTGGAACCGCAGGAGCTCCTCTGGGAATTGGAAAATGCCTCGCCGCTGATGCTGGCCATCATTATCCCCATCACCTGCGCCGTTGCGCCCTTTGTTGAGGAAGTACTGTTTCGCGGCGGAGTCCACCGTTGTCTGAAGTTTTTCTGGGGGAAATGGCCCGCCGCACTGCTCTCCTCCCTGCTATTTGCCGCGCTCCACGGCAATTGGGCCGCTTCCTTTCCTCTCTTCGTACTCAGCCTACTGCTTGTTCGCGTCTATGAGCTGGAAGGTCGGCTATTTCCCTGCGTCTGCCTACACGGACTGTTCAACCTCAATGGCGTTCTGCTGACATTCGCAAGCCGCTAAATGGTATCACCACCGGAGCGAATTCACAATTTTAGCATTGCAGAGAAAAGTTTGTCGGAGATTCCCGTTTAGGAACCGTGCGGTGGCATAAGTCTTTTGCCCTGAATCTTGTTCTCCTACTGCCTCCTTGTTTTTTCGCCTGGGCCGATCCGGTCCCGCCGGTTTCGATTCTAGTTCCTGTCTACAACGGCGAATGTACTCTCGCCACCGCCATGGATAGCGCCATCGTGCAAACTTTGCGGGACATCGAAATCGTTTGCGTCGACGACGGATCTACGGACGGCAGCCGAAAAATTCTGGAACGCTATGCGGCCAATGACACACGCATAGTTTTGCTAATCAACGAGAAGAACAGAGGTACGCTACAGGCCCGCTTGCGGGCCCTGCTCGCCTCCCGCGGGGACTACATTCTTTGGCTGGACTGCGACGACGAACTGGTGCCGGAAATCGCGGACCGGGCCTACGGTACAGCGAAAGATCTCGATGCCGATGTAGTTCTGTTTCCTCTGGAAAAAATTTTGCCGGACGGGACCTTGGAATCGCCCGTAGGCTGGATGCTGCAAGTGGCGCCATTTTCCGGCACGCGGAACGGCGACGAACTCATACAGCTGCTGGCGGAGGGAAGAATCACCTGGAACCTTTGGAACAAGCTCTGGCGCGGCACCATTTCCCGCGCCGTGGCGCAGGAATTGGAACCATTCGCCGTCGATCGGCACATACTTATTGCCGAGGATCTGCTCTTTTTTTGGAAAGTCGCCAAAGCTTCCTCCAGCTACGCCCTATGCCCCATGGTAGGCTATCGCTATTTCACGGAGAGAAATTCGACTGCCACAAAGCTGGCAAATTTAGCCTTCAATCGCCAATTTGCATCCGATGTAACTGCTGTGACCGGAAAGATTTTGGGGGATGAATCCGATCCGGCCATGCGATGGAAGGCGGAACTCGTCCTGCGCCGAGGCGAAAAAGACGTGCTGGACCACATCGTCGCACTGCCGATCGACGAGGGACTTAGTGCATTTTCGGAGTACCTGTCCGTTTTTCCGCCATCCCAAAGAGAGGAGGTGCGCAACGATATGAAATTGGCCCATCCAAAGTGGTACGCCAGAACGGCCACCATCGCCACCGAATTGCCCTAAACTTTTTCGGCCGTACAAAATCTCCATTCCCTGGACGATTTGACGCGTGGAGTAAAAAAAACTCTCCGCGTCACCGGCCGCACCCTATTCGCACGAAATGAAGCGCGCGAGGGCATCGCGGAGCTGCTCGCTGGTGGCGTCAGTTGCTTTTGCGTCGCGCACATTTATCGCTTCCACGAAAGCCACGGTTCGCTCTTCCAGTTGCGGAATTATGTTATACTTTTTCAAAAAATTGGCCCATCGATTTTTTTCAGGCTTTCCTCCGGAAAATGTGAAGCAGTCCTGCGAAAGGGGGACTTTTGCCTTTTCGCAGGCGGCCTTGAGAACGCAGCGAATTCGTTTAAGGGCTTCATGCGCAGAAACGTCGTCCAATTGTGGCAATGTCTGATAGCGGTCAGTTTTTTTATCATATGAAGAACGCAAAACAAAATTGACTGCCGTAATGTAAACTTGATTACTGTCGGGGCCATGAGTAATGGGTAGCATGGGATTTTTAATCCCAACACCTTTAAAAAGAAGATTGCATTCATCGGCTATTACGGCGGCAAGTACGAAGTAGAGCATCTTGGGAGTGTCTATTTTTTCAGCGTGAGTCCTTCATAGACGGCCAGTGTTTGCAAGCGCACCACAGCAGGATCGCTTAACCGTTGAGTTTCCCTAAAGGCGTAGAAAAATTTTTTCATGGAAAAGCGGTACAGCAAATAGGATGCTAGCGTAAAAGTACCTAGAGTGCAAACCGAACCGAGGACGAGCCAAAAAAGGTCCATCCTACTTCGCCCTCCTCCGTGCAACTTAAGGGCAGACTCTGCCTTCAATGCCACTTTAGTTTCGTTCTCATTGTATCCGGATAGGGCACTAATAACCCAACGAGCCATCCTTTCGTCTCCTCAATACACACGGACGCAATAGGAAATCCGCATATTCATGTCGAAACATACCATGGAAATTCCTTTTTTACGAAAAAAATTCCTTAGGCGGCGGGGCGTCCACCGCGGCCAACCTCTCAGCCCGTGCTTGCCTTTCCCCTGGCCTAGGCAAAGCTCCTCGCATGGAGGATTGGGAGGAGCTCTACCAGGAGATCGTTTTGGAGCACAGCCGCAGTCCGCGTAACTATGGCTCACTGGAAGAGGCAGATGGCCGAGCGACGGGACATAATGCGAGCTGCGGCGACAGCATAGTCGTCGCCGTGCGGCTACGGGAAAGGCGGCTCCAGACGATCCGTTTCTGCGGCGAGGGCTGCGCCATCTCCCGCGCATCCGCCTCCCTGATGGCCTCTTCCATCGAGGGCTCGGACCATTCGGATGCGCTGCGGCAGATCGACGGGACCATCCGGGCGCTCGCCGTCGGCGAGCCGACGGATCTCGGTCCCTGCTCCGTCCTGTTAGGGGTAAGGAAGTTTCCCATGCGCGTTAAGTGCGCCACCTTGCCCTGGCATGCCCTGAGGGAAGCGCTGGCCGATGCAACGGCGTCTACCGCAAGGCGATGGCCGAGCGAATGTCCCGGTTCTGTCGCCCACTGATCAGCGTCCGACGACGGCCAGTCGACGAAAGGCCGGATGCTTGGCGATGGGGGCCAGCTCTGCCAAATTGATGGCGGCGCTAAACACCCTGGGCGGGCGCAGTTCGAGAATGCGATCTCCCCACTGCACATCGACGACGAAACGATGCGGTCCGCCGTTCTGCGACAGGTAGTCGGCCAAGGGGCCCATGGCGGAGGCGAGCCGCTCACGATCATCGCCAGCCAGCGTCAAATGAATTTCGCTGCGTCCGAAGAAGCGGGACAGATATTCTTCGACGCCATAAATTTCTGCGCCGTTCCAGTCGCGCCGGTCGTCCTGCACCCGCAGACTTCCACGCATCACCAGAACGCTGCCGGCAATGAGCAGTTGGCCATAGCGATCATAGGATTCTGGAAAAAAATTAATCTGCAGATCTCCCTGCCTGCAGCTGAGTTGCACGTGGGCCCAGAGCCGGTTGGTCGCCTTGGTAATTTTTTTGCTCACCTCGCCGACGCAGCCCACAACCGTAAAGGGCTGGCCATTGCGCATTTGGTTCCCGTTCTGTGGGAGTGAGTCGATGGAGTGCTCCAGGCCGAAAAGGGCATCGAGGGGATGGCCGGATAGATAAAAGCCGAGTAATTCTTTCTCGTGGCGCAATTTCTCCTCCTTAGCCATGGGTCTTCCACCAGACTCGATGAGGCTCTCCAGTGGGTTTGCCGGCATAAGTCCGGAGCTGACGAAAAAGTCTTCCTGGAGCGTGTTTTGCTGTTCTCTGATGTGCGCCTTTGCCCGGATGATGCGGTCGAGGGACTGGATCAATTGGAGCCGGTCCGTGCCGAAGGAGTCAAAGGCGCCGGACAGAATCAAATTTTCATAGACCCTACGGTTGTTGGTTTTCGGATCGGCGCGGAGGGCAAAATCGGCGAAATTCGCGTAGGGCCCGTTGACAGTCCGCTCCGCCAGGATCCCCTGGGTCGCGCTGCCGCCGACGCCCTTCACGGCGCCGAGGCCGAAGCGGATGGAGTTGCTTTCCGGGATGGGGGTGAAATTTTCTTCGGAACAGTTCACGTCCGGGCCCAGCACGGGGATTCCAGCGGCAGCCGCCTCGGCAAGAAAGAAGGCTAGCTTGTCCGGGTTGCCCAGCTCGGCGGAGAGGACGGCGGCGAAAAATTCCAGCGGAAAATGGGCCTTCAGGTAGGCCGTTTGGTAGGAAATGACAGCGTAAGAAATGGAATGTGACTTGTTAAATCCATAGCCGGCAAACTTTTCCAGCGTGTCGAAAATTTCGTTGGCCTTCTTTTCGCCGATGCCGTTGGTCTTCGCCGCACCCTCCACAAAAACGGCCCGCTGGGCGTTCATGACCTCCACCTTCTTCTTGCCCATGGCCCTGCGAAGGATGTCGGCGCCGCCGAGGCTGTAGCCGGCCACCACCCTGGCCGCCTGCATGACCTGTTCCTGGTAAATGAGCACGCCGTAGGTATTTTTGCAGACCTTTTCCAGCGCCGGGTGGGCGTAGCGAATCGCGCTCGGATCTTTTTTCCGCCGCACATAGTCCGGAATCCACTCCATGGGCCCAGGCCGGTAGAGGGCGCTCAGGTCGCTGATGTCGTCAATGCTGTTCACGCCGAACTGCCTACACAGCGCCCGCATGCCGCCCGATTCCAACTGGAACACGGCCGCATTATCTCCGGAATTGATGAGCCGAAAAGTGTCGCCGTCGTCCAGCGGGATGGTGCGGATCGAGAATTCCGAAAAGCGCCTGCGGATGAAACGGATCGCGTCGGCGATAACGGTCAAGGTCTTGAGGCCCAGGAAGTCCATTTTCAGAAGGCCCAGCTTTTCCACGTAATCTTTTGAGTATTGGGTGGTTAGATTTCCATCCTGGAGGGTTACGGGCGCGAAATTTTCCGTCGGCTGGTCAGCGATCACCATGCCGCAGGCGTGGGTGCCCGTGTTCCGCACGGTCCCTTCGATGATCTTCCCCTGCTCCACCAGGTCTTTAAGCAGAGGATTGCGCCGTATTTCGTCCCGCAGCTCCTGGGACCGCTCAACGGCACCGGCCAGGTCGATGCCCAATTCTTCCGGGATCATTTTGGCGATGCGGTTGGCCTCGCCGTAGGGTATGTCATTGACCCGCAGCAAGTCCCGCAGCACCATTTTCGCACCGAAAGTGCCAAAGGTGATGATATTGGCCACGCCGTCACGGCCGTACTTCTGCCGCACGTAGTCGATGACCTCGTCCCGCCGCCGCATGCAGAAGTCGATGTCGAAGTCGGGCGGGGAGATGCGCTCCGGATTCAGAAAACGCTCAAAGAGTAGGCCGTAGCGGAGCGGATCCACGTCGGTGATGCGGAGGGCGTAGGCCACGATGGAACCGGCGCCCGAGCCGCGGCCGGGACCGACGGGTATGTCATTCCGGTGGGCCCAATTAACAAAATCCTGGACCACCAGAAAATAGTCCGTGAAGCCGGCCTCGCCGATGACGGACAGCTCCATTTCCATGCGGACGAAGAGCCCCTTTGCCGTCGCGGCGTAGGGCAGGTGGGCCAGCGGCTCGTCGGCGGGAGGGCCGTCGGGCAGATCGTAACGCTCCCGGAGACCCTTCTCGCAGAGCGTTCGCAGGTGGTCCGATTTCGCGGAATTCCCCCCATCCCCTCCCAGCACAAAAACCGGATAGTGGTTTTCCCCGTAGGGCATCTGAAATTCGCACATCTCTGCGAACCGCAGCGTGTTGGAAAGCGCGTCGGGCCGCTCGCCGAAGATCAGCTCCATTTCCCGGAAGGATTTTAAGTAAAACTGACGCTGCGGCATGCGCATGCGCTTCTCGTCGGCCAACTTAGAAGCGGTCTGGATGCAGAGCAGGGCATCGTGAGCCCGCCAGTCCTCCGCATTCACGTAGTGCACGTCATTGGTGGCGATCACACACAGGCCATTCCGGTCCGCCAATTGAAAAAGACCCGGCAAGATCTGCTTCTGCTCCGGAACGCCGTGGTCCTGCACCTCAATGAAAAAGTTTTCTTTCCCAAAAATTTCCAGATAGCGGCCGAGCGCCTCCCGTACGCCGTCGAAATCGTTCTCTAGGAGGCACTGAGGGATTTTTCCCTGGATGCAGGCGGAGGAGGCGATGAGTCCCTCGCCGTATTTGGCCAACGTTTCCAGGTCCACCCGCGGTTTGTAGTGAAATCCGTGCGTATGGGACTGGGACGCAATGTGGCAGAGATTTTTATAGCCGGCGGCGTTTTTCGCGAAGAGACAGAGGTGGTAGAGTTTATTCTGTTCCCTGGGCGGACGCTCGTCCATGGTCAAGTCCCAGAGCGAGTAGGCTTCCATGCCCACGATGGCCTTCAGCCCCGCCTGGGCCGTGGCGTCCAAAAAGTGCGGCACGCCAAAAATATTGCCGTGGTCCGTGATGGCCAGCGCGTCCATGCCCAGCTCCAGCGCCCGGCCGCAGAGTCGGTCCATCCGGCAGGCGCCATCCAGCAGGCTGTAGTCCGTGTGCAGGTGCAGGTGGACAAATGGTGATCGCACGACGATTTTCTAGCCGAGCCGACCGCCAGCCCGCGAGAAAAATGTGCCTCCCGCTTCGGCCCGCGCCGCGTGAACGCGGCGCGGGCCGAAGTCGCAAAAATCGTTGCAGAAGACGTGCGTAGAAGCACTTTGAGACTGCCATGGCGCTGCGAAAAATTTTGAGCCTACTTCCGGCTGTCATTTTGCCGTTGATGGGAACGGCCCCGGCGACCGCTCCGCGGCCGCCGAAGGTATCCATCTGCATGCCAGTCTATAACGTGGAATCCTGGCTGCCGGCGGCACTGGATAGCGTGCTGGGACAGTCGCTAAGAGACATCGAAATCATCTGCGTGGACGACGGCTCTACGGACGGCAGCTTGGCCATTCTCAAAAAATATGCGGCCAAAGACCCGCGCATCAAGGTGTTAGAAAACGTGAAAAATCGAGGGACGCTCTACGCCAGAGTTCGGGCGGCTCTTGCGACGGAAGGCGACTACGTCCTCTGGCTCGATCCGGACGACGAAATGTTCCCCGACGCTGCCCGCCTCGCCTACGAAAAGGCCGAAGAGACGGGAGCGGACGCCGTTCTCATGCTGGTGCGCGATGTTTGCAGAAAGGGCGGAGAGGCCACCGTCCGCGCCTGGAAGTTGGATCTAGGTGCCATCCATCGGCCACAAGACGGAAAGGAAATGCTCCTGCATTTGGCGCACATCCGCCAATTCCTCTGGGTTCTCTGGGACAAACTCTGGCGGGGAGAAAACATCCGGGCGACGGCGCGGGAATTGCTTCCCTTTGCCGAAAAGCATCATATTTGTCGGGGAGGAGACCTCCTAATTTACTGGTATGCCGCGAAAAATACGAACAGCTACGTCGTACTTCCCTACGTTAGTCACCGCTATTACATAGACCGTGGGACGGCGAGCGGAAACGGGAAAACCAAATTAGAAGCGGGCAAGAAATTCGTCAACGATGCAACGCTAGTGTTCGAAAAAATTTTGGCCGATGACCGAGAACTCTTTGAGATGCTGGAGGTAGAAAATGTCTTCTGGTACTATACGCCTAGCGTCCTTCGCACGGCGGCCTCCCTGCCTCGGAAAGAAGGCCAGACCCTCTTTGACAGTTACCTGGCCGTCTTCCCGCCGAAGATAGCAAAGAATATTCTGGAATTCGCAGAACGTTTTAATCCCCAATGGTACGGAGCTTGGCGGGCAGCGAAAATGTTCTCCTTTGCGGAATGAGCCTATGCCCGAAGATTTTTTTGCGGAGCACTTTCCTGAATTTAGGCGGACATCTTATTAAGAACCGCCACGCCGGGCAGCTCCTTCCCTTCCAGAAATTCCAGGCTGGCGCCGCCGCCGGTGCTGATGAAGGCGATGTCCCCGGCCCGGCCGCTCCGGTTGAGAGCTTCAATGGAATCACCTCCGCCAACGATGGACAGGGCCTTGGAGTCGGCGATAAATTTCGCGACTGCGAAGGTGCCTTCCGCACAGGAAGGAATTTCCGCCACGCCCATGGGTCCGTTCCAGAGGACAGTTTTAGCGTCCGCGATGGCCCGGCCGAAGGCGCCGATTGTTTTAGGCCCGATGTCCACCCCCTGCCAGCCGGCCGGGATGTGCCCAGCGACGGTCCGCAGTTCTCCCACCGCCCGCTTCGCAAAATCTAGATGGTCCGTGCAGCGGGTGTCCACGGGAAGGAGCAGCTGCACTCCCTTTTCCTCCGCCTTCCGGATGGCGCGGAGGGCGTCGTCGGAACGACTCGGCTCCGCTGGACTGTTGCCGACCGATTCGCCGCGGGCCAGCTGGAAAGTGAAGGCCATGGCGCCGCCGATAAGCATGCGGTCGCAGCGGTCCAGCAGGGCATCGATGACACCGATTTTATCGCTCACCTTCGCGCCGCCGAGGACAACGGCGAAGGGCCGCTCCGGGTCGCCGGTCCTGTTTCCCAAGAATTCTAATTCTTTCTGCATCAAGAATCCGGCAACTTTGACGGGCAGCAGCGCGGGCACGCCCACGGTGGAGGCGTGGGCCCGGTGGGCCGTTCCAAAGGCGTCGTTCACGTAGACGTCTCCGTAGCAGGCCAACTGGGCAGCGAATTTCGGGTCATTGGCCTCCTCGCCCGCGTAGAATCGCAGATTTTCCAGCAGAACGACGGAGCTCTCGTCCAACTCGTCGATGGTCCTTGCCACGTCCGCGCCCAAGCAGTCATCGAGGAACAGCACCGGTCTACTTAGCATTGCGGAAAGTTCCTGGGCGACGGAACGAAGGGAATACTTGGGATTTTTTTTGCCGTCGGGACGGCCTAGATGGCTCATTAGGACCACCTTCGCCGATTGGCCGAGCAGATAATGGATCGTAGGCAGCGCCGCGCGAATGCGGCTACCGTCGGTGACCTTCCCTCCCCCGATGGGGACGTTAAAATCTACGCGCACAAGTACACGCTTTTCCCGCACGTTCGCATCCGCAACCGTCTGTAACCGTTTCATGTGGGGGTGGAGCTTACGCGCAGGCGGCCTCACGTCAAGGCCTTTCGTGTCTCTGGGATGTGATTCGTCGGCCGAGAAGTTTCTATCAAGTTCCCTCCGCCGGCCGCATGGTGCCTTTTTCCCGGTAGGCGCTGTGCACATCGAAAGCCTTGCGAATGTCCAGTCCCACGCGGCCCTCGGCGCCTTTGTCGAGATAGTCGCGCAGCAACGGCTGGAAGTCCGGGTGGGCGCAGCGGTCGATGATGAGCCGGGCCCGTTCTCTGGGCCCCCGCCCCCGCAGGTCCGCCACGCCCCGCTCCGTCACAAAAATTTGCGTGTCGTGCTCCGTGTGGTCCACGTGGGAGCAGAGCGGCACGATACAGCTGATCGCGCCGCCCTTGGCCGTAGACGGGGTCGCGAAAATGGAAATGTAACAGTTACGGGCAAAGTCGCCGGAGCCGCCGATGCCGTTAATCAGGTGGGATCCGCACACATGGGTGCTGTTGACATTACCCCAGATGTCCACCTCCAGGGCCGTGTTGATGCCGATCAGTCCGAGCCGACGGATAATCTCCGGATGATTGGTGATTTCCTGCGGCCGGAGCACTAGCTTTTTTCGATAGGTGGGCAGGTGGTCGTAGATGTGGCGGAGAACGGCGGGCGAAACGGCGAGGCCGGCGCTGCTGGCAAAGCGGATGCGGCCCGACTCGATACCGTCGAAAACCGTGTCCTGCAGCACTTCCGAATACATATCGAAGGGGGGAAAGGCTCGGTCGGCGCAGAGGGCCCCCATGAGCGCATTAGAGACATTCCCCACGCCCGCCTGGAGCGGCAAAAAGGTCTTCGGGATCCGGCCGGCTAGCCGCTCTTCCAGAAGAAATTGCACAATATTTTCGCCGATTTGTCGGCTCGTGGCGTCGACCGGCTGGAAGGGCACTGGCGTGTCCGGTACGTTCGTCCGGACGACGGCAATTATTTTCGCCGGATCCACCCTCATCAGTGTGGCGCCGATTCGGTCCGAGGCCCGGTAGATGGGGACTTCCCGCATGTGGGGCGGTGGAGCCAGCTCGTAGATGTCGTGCAGCCCCTCCAGCGAATCCGGATGGTAGGCGTTGATCTCGACGATGATGGACCGCGCCATGCGAGCAAAGGTGGGCACCGGTCCAACGGCGCTGGTGAGTAAGACGTGGCCCTTCCGGGACAGGGCCGCCGCTTCGAAAATGGCAATGTCAATGGTCCCCAGCGCGCCGCACTTCAACAGCGGCATCATGCTGGAGAGGTGCATGTCCACGAATTCCACGGAACGCTCATTGATCTGCTTCCGAAGAAGTCCGCTAGACTGGTAGGGAATTCGGTAGGAGATGGCCCCCACCTCCGCCAGCGCGTCGTCCACATTTGCGTCCGTGGAAGCGCCGGCAAGGACTCGAATGCGGAAGGGCTCTTTGCTTTTTTCGCCGCGGATCCGCTCCGCCAGGGCGCGCGTGACCGCTTTTACAGAGCCTGCAGCAGTAAATCCCCCAACGGCAATGGTTTGTCCAGATCGAATAAAGGATGCGGCTTCTTCGGGGGAAACCGTTGGAAAGGGAAAATTGTTAAAATGCACCGCGGAGTTTCAACGCGAAATACGACCAAGCGCAACCCCAATGGACCGAATTGGCTGAGGAGAATTTAAATTCTGCCGCGCACGGGCTAGCCCCTCGAAGGCCAAAAAGGATGCAATCAATCGAACGCGAACGGCGGCTGACAAATCGGCAGGCGCACTCGGTCGACCAATTTTCCTTTTCTTGCCTTGGCGGCGACATGGGTTTCTGGCTACGATTCCTGTTTTTAACAGAGCCTTCAGGTTTGTCCGCTGTTCATTTAAAAATATTCTTGACATTTTTTATATAAATCTCTTCACCATTAATCATGTCTTCCGTTTCCGTTTTGCCAAGTCGCTCCGATGCTAGCTCATTGCTGTCGTTGAATGAGGTGAAAGCGTTAAAGGAAGAGTCGGATAAGGCTTCGATTGTCGCGAAAAGATGCAATGGGGCCTCTCTCTTCTTTGCTATTTTTTGCGGGACCATCACACTTGCTGCAACGATCGCGCTGCCAGTTTTGACTTTCGGCGTTGGTCTACTTACCTTGTCGCCGGTCCTGTCGACCGTTTTAACCTCCGCCTGCGGAGGCGGTACGGCTGTGTTCCTCGCGCAAACGGGTGTTATCGCTGGCGCAATACACAAGGAAAATGTGGTACAGAAAGATATGCAGACCGCCGTTGACCAAATACCGCTTCACGCGCAGGCAAAGGAGGAATCGCGATGTCAATTGGGAGCAGAGAAATCGTCATTCGATCAATTGGCGGCAGCGATACGGGGGACGAAAGAAGCAGTTGCTGCACTTTCGGCAGTTAGTACCGATACGTACAATCTTGTAGATTTGCGACTTTCCCTGTTGGACGCCAGAAAAGGAAGATGCAAAATACCACTTACCGACGAGGTAGTTCATACACTCACACAAGCCAACATAGGGAGAAATCGTCTCATAGCGGAGTGGCTAACCACTACCGAATCCGCAGACACAAATAGCTGCGCCCGGCTCTTCACGCTCAATCTAGATGATCCTGAAACTAGGAGCAAAGTTGCAGAATTGTGGAATTGCCTATCCCCCGAATCGAAAGCGGATGTCCTTACCGCTAAGGTTCAGCCATATTCAGGTAGTTCCCAATTATTTTGGCAAGTGCTCCTATCTCCGAGAGATAAAAATGTACGGCAATTAGCAAGCATTCTCGAGGATGGTCCTCTATACGAGATTGCCCAAAAAGATGGCGGATTCGCCAAATTATCGAGATCTGATTACGAGGCTTGCCGCGTAAGTGATGAAAGCTATCTCGAGATTAGGCGTAAAAATGGTCAGATTCTCATTGCAAAGCTGCATAAGATGATTACCGAAAGAAAATCGAAAACTGGCATTTACAAGTTCCTCACGGCGACGGATCAATTTCACCCGCTCTGCGGCATTTTTCTATTAGGGCCAGGAGCTATTAGACACCTGCATACGCTGTTGAAACAATCGGGCTTTGCGTATGACGATTTTCTGCAACTTTGCATCGGAGCTACTGGTACGTTTCACGCGGAAAATGCCAGCCTTATTTCTTGTATAATGAGCAGCTATTCTCGGAATGACATTCCTGAGAAATCGCTGTTGGATTTCTTTCTTGGAGAAGCTTTGGAAGTAGGTGCCACACTTGAACTTGCACCGACGGCAATTCGAAGTAGTGTGGTTGACGTATGTCGCTCTACCTTGAAACTGCACCCTGCGCCCACAGAAGGTGAAGAAGACCCCTGGCGCTATTTGAGAGAGCGATTTCCTGATGTAGCGGATGCTTAAAAGGGGATTTCCGGTGCGT
>JAIRTQ010000002.1 GCA_031254835.1 Puniceicoccales bacterium
CGCTGGGATGTGTTCTCCACGATTGCATTGAAGTACCTGTACATGGAAGATGATAACAGCTATTGGGGACAACATCCCATTGCGCGGATTCTCTACGAGTCGCCAACCTGTAAAAAGGAGTTCCGAGAAAAGGTTCTGGACAAATTGCCGAGCGCCTGGCGGAAGGAATTGGAGGAATACCGCTATGAAGTCTCTAGCGAGTTTAGCTCGCGAGTCACGGAATATGGCATCTTCGAGGGCGCGCTCATGAGCACGAGCTAAAGGCCGACCGCCTGCCCCTAAATTAGTTCCTACGCGGCGCCATAGAGCGCCGCTAATTTTTTTCTCAGCAGCAATATGGCGCAGACATTTGTCAGCAGCAGGCCGGCGATGCAGCCGTCGGCGAGAGTCCAGGGCAAGGAACTTTCCATGAAGGCGCCGACGGGCATGAGGCCGATGAAAATGGCGCGGAAGACCAAGCGCAGCTTCGGCGCGCGAAAGTAGTAGAAGGCGTGCTCGGCGAACCAGGCCCAGGCGATCATTGTGGTTATGGCGAAGCAATACATGGTGATGGGTATGAGCCAGCCGGCGCAGTCGCTGTGGAAGGCTGTGGAAAACGTTTCCACGCAGATTTCACTGGCACAGCGCTGAAAATCCGGTGCGGCACAAAGAATTAAAATTCCCGTAATGGCACAGACGACGGCTACGATGGTGGGGGACAGGAGCGCGACGATCCCCTGTTCGCGCGCATGATGATCGAGCGGCCGTTGGCCCCTATCCACCTCGCCGTGGGCTATGGCGGCTAGTCCTAGTCCGATATCGGTGGCAAAGAGACCGCGCGAAATGCCGGACTGGATCGTGGCCAGAAGGGCGACGCCGGCCGCTCCGCCGGCGACGGCCGGCACCGCAACCGCTCCGCGAAAGATGCTTCCGATTACTGGCAGTACATTATCATGCATTAGAAATATGCCGACGATGCAGACGGCCATGTGGACACAGCCAATGATCGGGACCGAAACGGACATAAACCGCGAAAAACGGCGCAGACTTCCACAAAGGATGAAGGCCGTCGGGGTGGCCAGCAGCAGGACGGCGATTGGCCGGCCGCCGGGCAGCGCCCGCGGCAAAGCGGATACGAACGCGTTGGTTTGCACAAGATTTCCCACCGTCAGTGCGGCGCCGATTAGCAAGATGCAGTAGACGGCACCCAATGGAAACGAGCTCAACCCTTTAGCCATGTAAAACATGGCGCCACCAATGGACCGACCATTGCCGGTCCGTTCCTGGTACAACGTGCCGAGCGATGCGCAGGCCAGCTTTATCACGCCGCCCAAAAGGGCTACGACGACCATCCAAAAAAGCGCTCCGGGGCCGCCGGTCTTGAGGGCCAGAGCCGTGCCGGCGATCGTGCCGGCGCCCAGGTTTCCGCCCACTATGACCGCTACGGCGGAAAAGCTTCCGAAACGGCGGCCACTATCATTTTTTGCCAGGACGCGGCGAAAAGCCTGGCTAATTTTTCGGAACTGGAGCCAGCCAAGTCGCAGAGACAGGTAGCAGGAGGAAAACAGCAGGATCGGGGTCACGATCCAAACGACTAGAACAGAAAGAAAGGCATCCATTTAACGATCAAAATTCAACCGTTGCGAACTGGCTATGGGGCCAATCTGGTGCATGGCCCGCCGAACACGGCAATCAAAAAAATCGCGAAACGCAGAATTCGGCCGCATTTTCACAACTCAGATTTAAGACCAGTACGCCGAAGCAGCCGCCAGAAAATGCGATCAGCGGAAACGGAACAGCTTTGGTTTGACGAAATTTCAAACCACGAAAGTCACCAACGGTAGACTACCGTCAAGAGTCAGGCTCCATTTCCGCTGCCGGCTCCTATGGAGCGAATTCGTCTTCGTCAACAGGTCTCAGATCGTCATGGGCCGCAAACTCAAGGTCCCGCAGACATGACGCTTCTATCTCCCGTTCGACGGCAAACCGCCTCTCCAGCTCCTCTTCTACTGCAGCTGCCCGCCGTTCGGCGGCGGCAGATTTGTTCTCGGCCAAACGCCTCTCAACGGCCATACTCGCCTCTGCGAGGACGTCCGCGTCGATTTGTGCACCTTCCTCTTCTTCGGGGGCGCAAGCCATTACGGTGGCCCTGTCGAAAAGGTCTGCGAGTTCCGTCCACGGAACATTTTCACCGCTTTCATCCATGCAGCCGGCGCACGTCCGCGCCAAAACTGCCATCGCCGGAGCAGCGCCACCGTCGACCATCGCCCGCAGCCCCAAAGCCCGAGCGCAACCGTCGACATGGCCCATACTGGTTATGGTAGAAATTAATTCACCAATCTCCGCATCGTCTTCGCATGCGCACAGCCTATCCCATAGCGCACTCTCACTTCTCTCAATGAAGCCGCAAAGATCATCGACGACACCATCAATTGCCGCAAAATCCATACCCACACTCATGTTCTTCGCTCCTGTACGTACCCAACTATGCTACCTGACACGGCTGCCACCACGGCATCGCATCGCGGGCCTTCTTATTGTCCTCCGCAATTTTGCGATTTGCCGCAGCTTTCGCCATTGCCGCAGCCTCAGCGGGCCCAGGTGTTGTCTCGATGGCCCTCATTGCGACCCGGCGGTCTTCCGCCGCTTTGCGATTTGCTGCAGCTACCGCCGCATCGGATTCCGCAGCGGCCCGGCGGTCTTCCGCCGCTTTGCGATTTGCTGCAGCTACCGCCGCATCGGATTCCGCAGCAGCAGCCACGCGGTCTGCCTCCGCCTTGCGTCCTTTTGCAGCCTCTTCTGCATCATTCTGCACTTTCGTGAGAGCAGCAACAACTCCGCCCCATCGGCTGTCGCGCACAGCTTCACAAGAGGCCCCTAACCAAATTGAAATGGCCGTAATCAACGCCGGGACGGATGGCAACTCAGTACCGAGCGCCAGCGTCGGCGATAGAACGTTGATGGCACTTGAAAGGGCATCCGTCATCGCCGACACTCTCTTATAATTAGCCATGGCCGCATCAAATATTGCCGGCTTCGCACCGGCGTAAGAATCGGCACGCGCCAACCATTCTTCGGCCTTTGTGTTGAGACAATCACGCTGTTTTTCTGTGCACTCAAGATACTTAACCATTTCCATCGTAGACCCTCAATCTTTCCAACCAAGCGCAAAGCGCACTTAGCGCTCCGCCACCCAGACGGGGATAGGCCACGTCCACTCCTGCGAAACTCAAAAAAATTTTTCCGCGCAACGAATTGTTTACGAGCAGCCGCCAGAAGTTGCGGCAATTCTGTAAAATCTACACTTCAATTCTGTGGACATCGCAAATCTTCTCATATTCTTCATAGGCTTCAACGACGGCATTAAGCGCTGTGTCGAGGTTTAGACCGTTATCATTTAGGAATGTTTTTGATAGATGAAAGTCTACTTTTGATAGATAATCTCGTATCGCCTCGTCGAAGGCGTTAAATCGCTTCGCTGCGACGGATAATGCGGGGTTAAAGAGGACTGTCAGTTCCCGCAGCGCATGGATATGATCATCGATAACGCTGATATCATTAGCAATTTGATACAGGCGAGCAGATTTTTTACGTCTTTCGTCATAAGCATCAATACAAGTGGCATTAGTATAAGAATCTATTCGGCGAGATACATTCTTCGATCCGTGTTTAACCAATTTAAATAATTCTTTAAATCGACTAAGAAACGCTTCCCGTTCCGCTTTCTCGTGTTCGGCTAACCAAGTAGGGCTAATAGATTTAGCAGGCGGCTGAATTGCGGCGTGGACTTCTTCCTCGACAGCGGTCTCAAGGGCGATGAAAAATTCTTTCGTGCGTCACAGGGAGGGATGGAACAGCAGATAGACGAGGGCGGAAAATACGCAGGGAAGTAAGAGGGTTTTGTTGAGTATGTGCGCGTAGGCAATAACTGACAAACTTCTAGCATTATTCGTGTATGTGCATATGAGCAATCTCAAATTTCTATCGTTTAGATCCAATATAATCCTTGGGGACAAGCTCATGCGCAACAGACCCATGCGCATCAAGCTCATGCGCAAGACCACGGATTTCGGTATCTTTCATAAGGCTGTCATTTAGTAACAATGTGACAAAATGTCAAGGACTAAAATTTTGCGATTCGCGTTCCCAAAAACCTCTCCTCATTCACACAGAAGAGAGCCCGCTACCTCAGTGGCCGTAGACCGCCGCCGCGCCCAGCTCCTCTTCGATGCGCAGCAGCTGGTTGTACTTGGCTATGCGGTCCGTGCGGGAGAGTGAGCCGGTTTTAATCTGTCCGGCATTGGTGGCTACGGCGATGTCGGCTATGATGCTATCCTCCGTCTCACCGGACCGGTGCGACAGTATTGCGCCGTAGCCGGACAGGAGGGCCAGCTCAACGGCTAGTATGGTTTCCGTCAGAGTTCCGATCTGGTTCACCTTAGCCAAAATGGCATTGGCGATGCCCCCCTCTATGCCGCGGGTCAGATAGTCGATGTTGGTCACAAAGAGGTCGTCCCCCACCAGCTGAATCTTTTCTCCGAGCCGCTCCGTGAGATGGAGCCAGCCGTCCCAGTCGTTCTGGTCCAGACCATCTTCGATGGAGCGTATGGGATAGTCGGAGCAGAGCCGCTCGTAATAGCGGACCATGTCCTCCGCCGTGCGCTCCGACCGGTCGGACTTGCTGAAGACGTAGAGTCCCCGCTCCCGATCGTAAAATTCCGATGCGGCGACGTCCAAGGCAAAATGCACATCGTCGCCGAGTTTGTAGCCGGCTTTCTCAACGGCCTCGCAGAGCAGGTCCAACGCCGCCTCCGTGCTGGGCAACTGGGGCGCAAATCCTCCCTCGTCGCCGACGGCCGTCGAAAGACCCTTTGCGTGGAGGATCGTCCGCAGGCCATGAAAAATCTCCGCTCCCGCGCGGAGCGCTTCCGCAAAAGTTTCAGCCCCCTCGGGAACGAGCATAAATTCTTGGAAGTCGATAGGGGCGTCCGAGTGGGCCCCGCCGTTCAGCACGTTCATCATGGGCACGGGAAGCACCCTTGCGCTCACCCCGCCCAGGTAGCGATAGAGGGGCATGCGGAAATGGTTGGCGGCGGCCCGTGCGACGGCCAGCGATACGCCGAGTACGGCGTTGGCTCCTAAATTTTTTTTCGTTTCCGTGCCGTCCAGCGAGCAGAGGGCACCGTCCAGCGCTTCCTGCTCCGCTCCGTTCAGGCCCATGATCGCCGGTTCGATGCGTTCGTTCACGTTCCGCACGGCGGCCAATACGCCTTTCCCGCCGTAGCGCTTCCGGGCAAGCTCGACATTTTCCCCCAGCAGCTCCGCCGGAGCCTTCCCGTCCCGCAGCTCCAGCGCCTCCCGTTCGCCCGTGCTGGCGCCGGACGGCACCGCCGCCCGTCCTAGGGAGCCGTCTCGCAGGCGCACATCTACCTCAACGGTTGGGTTTCCTCGCGAGTCCAAAATTTCCCGGCCCCGCACGGCCGCAATTTTAGTATCTTCTCTCATGGGGGGATATTCTTTGTGGCAGTAAAAGTTGTCAAAATCTTTTGCATTTTCTTTGCCGCAAAAGAAATTTTCAGTACCACGGCAGGTATTTACGGCTTGCTTGAAAAACTGGCCTTGCAGAAATAAATTTCTTACTTTTCGCTGCGCCAAAATGTGGCAGCGGGTGCTTTTTTTGTTTCTGCTGGCTTTGGCGCCGTGCCACCATCTGTCGGCGGAATATCAGGGAGGAAATGAAATGGAGCGTACGCTGGTTATTTTTAAGCCGGATGCCGTCGAGCAGGGCCGGGTGGGAGCCATTCTGGCGCGCTTCGAAGCGGCCCGCCTCCGCATCGCCGGTGCGAAGGTGTTGCGCCTAAAGGAAGAAATTTTGCGCGAGCACTATAGCCATTTAGTCGATGAGCCTTTTTTTGGGAATATCGTTGCCTACATGAGTTCCACGGCGGTGCTCCTTGTGGTGTTAGAAGGGGAAAATGCAGTGATCCGGGTGCGAGAAATGGTGGGTCCCACGGACTCTACCGTCGCCCCGAAGGGCACCATTCGCGGGGATTTCGGCGAAAGCAAAAGCCGCAATATGGTTCACGCCTCGGAAGACGTCCCGGCCGCCGCCGTGGAAATTGCCCGTTTTTTTTCTCCAGCTGAGCTTTTTTAGGGCGTTAGCGGCCGGCAAGGCTAGTCGATAAAGTTCTTTACGGCTATTGGCAAAAATTTCAGACTGAAGCCGTGGCAGATGGGAAATGGTGGAACACTGCGGGCTTACTGCGCATTTTAAGGGATTTGCCCGGCGCAGAGCGATCGCCCATAGCGATGCAGCTGCTGACTCTTCTCGACGAGCTTCGCCGGAGTGACTTCAAATGCATGACTCCGCAGCAATTTGACGAAAAAATGGAAAATGTTGAGAGGGAAAATGGCCGTACCATAGGCGAGGAGATCGACCAGGCCGTGAAAATCATAAAGGAATTTCTCAACAAAAATGTTCCTCTGTCCGAAGAGAGTGCGGAAGAAATCATCACCAGCCTTGGCCTGATGGGCCGAGATCCGTAGAGTCTCTTTGCGCAGGAAAACGGGCGACCACCAAGAGGAACAAAAAACCCGCCGCCCCGAAAGGCGGCGGGAGGAAACCGCTAGCCTTAAATGGCCCTAGAAGCTAAACTCGACGGCGCTAGAAAACCAAAGCAGGTCCTTGTGGCCCACAAAGCCGAGCAGATCGTTGGCCCAGCTGGTCCGCGGCGCGCTGTTGCCGGAGAAGCGCAGACCAGCCCGTAAGGAAGCCTGCTCGTTATACTTATAAACCATGTCAGCCCCAACGCCGTAGTAAAAGTAATCCTTCCGCTCATCGCTGGCCAAACCGTCCTCCTTGAAGAAGCCGGAAATGCCAAACGGCCGCCGTGCGTAGTCGTAGCCGCAGAAGAAACTGCCCTCCAGTGCGCAGTGGTCTAGGCTAATGGCGCCCAGATCGTAGGTATAGCCGGCCCCGAAGGAAACGTTCAATTCCTTCCGATTTGTATCGTAGGAGATATAAACCTTGGGGGAAAAAAGCATCTCACCGACGGCACCGATGGACAGCTCATTTGAACAGCGACGGATATCAACACCTTGATCCGTAAGGCCGCGTAGGTTAGTGTACATGTGATAGGCGTAGGAGAGATCGGCAGTGAATAGGCCTCCCACGTTGCGGCAGAAACCCACATCGGTCGAAACCACATTCATGGACCCGTTTCCCGAAATGTGCCCGCCCCGCCAGACGTGTCCCTCTAGATCGATGAGGCTGTCTTCCAGCATGAGGACGGAGGACGCGCCCACGTAGCCATGTCCGCCTAGCATCGGTAGGCCGGTCTCCACGGCCACTTGAAAGTTCGCCTGCCCTTCCTTGCGGCCGCGATTGGCATATTCAGAGTCGAACCCCACCCTCGCATCAAGGGTTAGGACAGGCAAGTCGAACGCACCCAGCGAACTGACCGCCAAAAGGCCGCACAGGGCCGTCAGTGAGAATAATTTTTTCATAGCAATTCCTTTTTCATAAACCATCGATGACCTCCCGAGGTAAACGAAAGTCGGGTTAAGCCGATGGGCAATGGCTGTCCAGGAGCAAGCATTTTTCGGACTGGGACCATCGATTCAGAAAATTTTTACTTCTAATGGAGTAGACGCATTTTTCCAAGAACTAGGAGAATCTCAGCTCCCGGAGACTGGGAAATGCAACTTTGTAAAATTTTCCCTTATACGGTCCGCACCGGTCGCTGCGCTGCATCCATGTGGGACGCAGGATTTTATGCCTTAGTGTAACTTTTTGCGCGTTGCTCGGGTCGGCTTTTGGAGGTGAGCAGCCCGTTGTGTATACAACTGGCACGCACTCTGATGTGCAAAGCGCCGTTAGGGAAGTAAGCGATAGCGACGCGCTGCTTTTTCCGCAAAGTATCTTCATCTTTAGCCAAGAAGTCCGTACTAACAAAAGCCTCGGCCTCTTGGGCGTAGAGTCCACCGATAGCGGGCCGCTGACGGTTCTGGAAAAATCCGAAAGCGACAACTGCCGATTTTTTTATTTTTCCGGCGCCGGCGGGAGCAATTTTTTCAACAAACCGGCTAACAGCAGCACCTTCACGGTGGAATCGGCCGCTACGCTGCGCATCGCCTATGGGCAAGATATAAATGTTTATGAATTCAATGAGAGCACCTTAGCCGTTGATTCGCATAGGAAATCGGTGCCCTACGATCCGGATTTCATGCGGAGCGAAGTCGGCGCCGCGGGGCTGTTGCTTTTTTTCTAGATACGCCCTTAGTGGTGGCATGCGGCGTGTTGTATTTATTGGCTCCGGAAGCATCGGCGAAAAGACCTTCGCCTGGATGGCCGCGAACGACGGGAAGCAATTTCGATTGGTTGGCGCTGCCTGCGGCCGGGACGTCCGCGCCGGCAGGGGGATGAAGCTGCAGGCCAACCCCATAGGAAAACTGGCCGAGCGGCTTGGCTTGGAGCTTTTACGGACCGATCGGCCCAACGGGGAGCTGCTTCCCTGGCTCAAAAAACGGGAGGTCGATCTGGCTATCATCTTTGCCTATGGCCACATATTGAGTCAGTCGGTGTTGGACGGCCCAGCGCTGGGATTTCTCAACCTGCACGCCTCCCTTCTGCCGGAACTGCGTGGGCCCAGTCCTATCGAGGGGGCGATTTTGCGGCAAAAAAGAGAAACGGGCATCACGCTCATGGGCATGGTGCGGCGCATGGACGCGGGGCCGATCTACGGCCAGCTTGCCTTGCCGATCGACAAAAAAGAAACGGCGCAAACGCTGCGGGAAAAATTAGGAAATCTCGCTCCGGCACTGCTTAAGGACAAGCTAGCCGGGATTTTAGACGGTTCCATCGCGCCCGTGGAACAGGACGAATCGCGTGCCACCTATACGGCGATGATTCGGAAGGAGGATGGGTTGCTGGACTTCTCGCTAGCGGCGAATCGGCTGGAAGCGCAGGTGCGAGCCTACAGGACTTGGCCGGGAAGCTACTTTCCATTCGGTGCCGCGAACGTGCGGGTTGGGCGGGTAGATGTCGGTCCCATTTTGCGCGATGCGGCCCCGGGAACCGTGTTGGGGCTGCGGGAAGATTTTTTAGAAATTGCCACGGCCGACGGCACCCTCCGTTGCCTAGAGTTGCAGCTGCCCACGCGAAAAATGCTGCCGGCACGGACCGTCTGGGAGCGGATAAGCCGTTGACGTTCGCCAAACTGGGAGGCCGGCCGAAATGGTCTACGGCTTTCGCCCGATGGGAGCTGATGCTCCGCTAAAAGGTGCAGCCTAGCGTACAGCCAAGGCAGATAGTGTCCCGATCATAGGTCAGCCAACCATCCAGCTCCAGACGGCTGAAGAATTTTTTTCTCAGGTCCAAAGAGAGTGTGGGGACGGCGCCGTTTTTGCCTAAAGTGCCGCCGCTGCCATTCCATTGCCAGCCCCAACCGATGGATCCGTTGGACACTAAATGGCTGCTCCGTATTGGAATTCCACTCTACGCCGATGCCTAGGACCGTTCGAAACTGCTGGCAATGGCGGCGGCCGGCCGATCCTTCTCCCAAACGCCGCGATAGATGGCGTCAACCCAAGGACCCGCCTGCCACTGGCCGCGGCCGACGAAATTTCGCATGGCCAGACAGTCGACGGAGAAGCGTATCGCCGTCAAAGAGCAGCTCTAGGGCTGTCCGTCTGTTCAGGGCGGCGCAATGCAGATAGGCTTCCGTGTGGCGGGAATCCAGCTGAATTCGTAAGATGCGGATATCGAGAGATCTGTCGCCCACATCCAGCCGCCCGGCCGGACCGACCGTAAGCCGTTCGCACCTTTGGAATCCGTCCGGCAACGATTGGCGATCAAGGATCTCTAGCCTAGCGGCTAGGCCGCCATGTCTACCCGCCGTGGCCGGCCACTCACCTATCGATCCAGCACCCCACACCGTAGCGGAAAATAAGAGGACCGGCGAAATTTTTCTCAGTTTCCGGATGAAACACATTGCGCCTGCCGTGACCGAATTTTCGATGGGCTCAAGAAACCTTTTTATTATCTTTTCGAGGGCACTGCCTTGCAAGAATTTTCAGCGGATGATGCTATTTCTAAAAGCTTACCGACAGACCCACACCATCTGGGCCGTCGACGCGACGGAGACCCAAATTCAATGGCCAAAAAAAACCAAAAGGCGTACCATTCCGGCAAAGTAAAGTATGTTATCTAAAGGTCCTCCGCATGCTTTATGGCATTTGCCCAACGGATCCCGCCGATTTTTGCGATACGATCTCCATCAGCCGAAAAGGCTGGTGCGAACTCTGTGAAAAGTGCTTTCATTTTTTCGTATTCAGGGCTGTTCTTTCCATATTTCACCGCAGTAAAATGGAGCATGTCCATCCCATCCTTTTGGGCGAGCAGGATAGCTGGCCCCGTTTCATATTTATCAAATTCCTGGAATAGCGATTTTTTCAAATCTTCTGGATCATGTCGCATTGCAAATGTAATAAATGATTTGCGGCCTTCTTCCGTATCAAAGGGATTGCCGTTGAAAAATAATTGCCTAAATTCACTGCATGCGACCACTTTCTTGCCGAAAAGCTCCTTCAGTTTTTCCGTATCATTGGGAGTCTGGATCATGCCATGGCAGCGGATCAAAAAATCCTGCACTTCTTTACCCAAACATGCATTCAATATGTTGCAAATGAGGGTCCAAATTTCTTTTTGATCGTCGGCATGAAATGCCGGAGTTGACGCACAAAATGATACGAGATTGCCACACGTAATGCGGTCGGCGTCTCCGCTAGCTGGAAGTTGGATGCGCTGATCTTCGGTGAGAAGCTGATTCAGCTCATAAGGGGACAAGACATTATTTGCTATTGATAAAATTTCTCTAACGCATGACGCCAGCGAAGCAGATTCATCCGAATTGTCGTTCGGCTCCGCAGAAGCAATTCCGGCTAAAAATATGACCTTTGCGGCGGCGCAACTACCTCCGCAAGAGGGATTTTTGCCGTCGTTCAGCAAAAGTGCTCTTCGCTGCTCATTCGGCTTTAGAAGTTTTACTAACTTTACATAATCTTTCGCAGTTGTCGCTATGCGTGCGAGGTCCTTGACTTCCACTTCTCGAACAAAGCCGTCATTAGATATGAGAAAATGACAGGTGGACACAATGAGTCCCCAGAGGCCGAGCACACCATTGTCATATAAGGCGCGTGCCTCTTCTTTGCTTCCAATTTTTATGCCGAGGTAGCTCTTACTGAATGATGTTTTTTTCTCTTGATCAAGATTATCTGGAATATAGCGGGCAGCACTGAGTCCGCTCCCCGACATGAAAGGAGTAGTCATAAGATGGTGCCAATTGTACCTTTATTCCTAATTTAGTCCAACAAAAAATGGAAGTAAAGTCATCTCGCTGTGAGCCAGAGAGCAACAAGCTCATCCGCGGCAAGCGGCCGGAAACCGACCCTTCGTCCGCATGGCCGCGTCGCCAAGACCACGACAATTGTGCTTGCTTTCCCCAGGGGGAAAGGTGGGTTTTGTGCCCATGACTTCTTCTGAGAAGAAAGTTCTAATTCCGCTCGCGGAAGGTTTTGAGCCGATTGAGGCGCTAATGCCGGTCGACATGCTGCGGCGGGCGGGAATTGGCGCCGTCCTGGCTTCGCTAGATGGGGCCGAGATAGTTCGAGGAATTAATAATATCGGCGTTGCTGCGGACGGTCCGCTAGACGGCTATGCCATGGAGGACTTTGACGCCCTGTACCTTCCCGGTGGCTCACGGGGGGCCGTTCTGCTGCGGCGGAATGCGACGGTGCTGAAGCTGGTCCGCGCCACCTTCAACCAGGGAAAAACCATCGCTGCCATTTGCGCCGCACCGGCCGTGTTGAAAGGTCTTGGTCTACTGGAGAACCGAAATTTTACGGCCTATTGGGCCATAGTGAAGGGAGCCCGCGAGGAATGCCAATTCTTGGAGGACGGCCAAATCCTTACTGGACGTGATCCGGGTGCGGCAGCAGTACTTAGCCTCGCACTCTTACGGCGATTGGCCGGTCCTGAGACGGCCGCTGCCGTGGCCAAATCCATGGGGTTTCCTGTCACTGAGACCGAAAAGAGCTAACGCAGCTAAGGAATAGAATGGATCCACGCTATGACGAATTGGCGACGCTGCTGGTGGAGCACTCCATGGCGGTGCAAAAGGGAGAGCGGGTGCTGATCGACTGCGAGGCGGTGCCCGACGGCATGACCATCGCACTCATGCGAGCCGTGCGGCGTCGGGGCGGCCGGCCTTTTTTCCGGACCTTTCCTGCGCGGATTCGGCGTGAATTTCTCTGCCAAGGGGCCATGGAAGATTTTCAACTCGTCGGCGAGCTGGCGCTCCAGGAGATGCGGCAGATGCAGTGCTATGTGGCACTGCGGGGCGCGGAAAACGCCTTCGAACTGGGAGATGTTTCGGCGGAAAGGCAGCGGCTTTTCGCAAAAGCCATGAAGCCGGCCTTGGACTATCGCGTAGAAAAAACCCGCTGGGTGGTACTACGCTGGCCCAATGGAGCCATGGCTCAGCTGGCGAAGACGTCAACGGAGGCATTTGAAGATTTCTTTTTTCGCGTATGCACCTTCGATTACTCCCTCATGGAGCCAGGCATGGCGACGCTGAAGGCTCGAATGGAGCGGACGGATCAGGTGCGCATCCTCTCGCCGGGGACAGATCTGCGCTTCTCCATCCGCTCCATCGGCGCCACCCCCTGCTGCGGCCACCACAATATCCCAGATGGGGAAATCTATACGGCGCCGGTGCGGGACAGCGTGGAAGGCACTATCACCTACAATACCCCTTCCGTTTACCGCGGGATTTGCTTTGAGAACATTCGCTTCCGCTTTGAGAAAGGTCGTATCGTCGAGGCCACGGCCAGCGACACGGCGGCGCTCAATGCCATTCTGGATTCGGACGAGGGCGCCCGCTATGTGGGCGAATTTGCCCTGGGCGTGAATCCGCATATTCTCAAGCCGCTCTGCGATATCCTTTTTGATGAAAAGATCGCCGGCTCCCTACATTTTACGCCGGGGCAGGCCTATGAAGGAATCAGCGACAATGGCAACCGGTCGCAAATTCACTGGGATCTGGTCCTCATCCAACGGCCGGACTACGGTGGCGGGGAGATCTACTTCGACGGGGAATTAGTCCGCAAGGATGGACTTTTCCTGCCGGAAGAATTGCGTCCGCTAAATTCGGATCGACTCCTATCGCGATAATGACGACAGCTATTTACGGAATGGGCTATTCCCCATAGCGCACAAAATCCGCTCGCTGCCAGTGGCTTTGGCTAATGTTGTAGCATAGGATGGCGTTTCTCTCCCGAATGCAGTGGAGCAGTATTTGCTCGTGGACATAGCGCAGCCTATCGGTTACCGTCCGGATGGCCTGATCCACGTCCTCGCAGGAAGTTGCCGCCTCAGTGAACGTTAGCGAAGTGTCGTCTTTTCTGATAATGGGGCCGAGATCAGGAAAGTGGATCGCATTGCTAGCGCTGTCGTGTAGATCAAGATAGTCCCACAGGCTGCGAAGGTCCCGGATGCTGTCGGAATTGAAGATCGGATTTGAGCCGTCCCTATTGCGTGGCTGTGACTGCCATCCAAGCTGGCCCGTAAGAATATGGCACTTTTTTTCTCGATCTTGGATGGCTAGCGTCCACGTTTCGGGATTCCCATTTTCGATGTGCAGCACAGGCCTTCCGTAAGTGATGCAGCTAAGCTCCAGCTCGTGTATCCCGCCGTATGCCGTCGGAGTGAAAGTGACGTTTGCGGCATAATTTACATAGCGGACCAGCGCGCTCGCGTCATTGTCCCGCCAGTTGTGCCGTCCGTAAGTTCGGTTGGCATCCAAACTTCGACTAACCATAAAAAGAGGTGTGCCGGGCGCGTCACGGGCGAAGAGACTATCATCGAAGGTGCTGCGGTGAAATCTGCCATGGATTACGCGCCACGGAAGCTGATATCCTCTGCTGAGGGATATGAGCCTTTCTTGGTAGTCGTTCTGCGAGTAGTTGTTGTTCGTAACGTTGGTTTTCAAACTGCGTAAGTTTTCCAGCCCTACTACATCTTCGCTATCCTGCGTGTGCTGTTCTAGTGCCGCCATATTCAGGACTACGCCTGTCTGATGTGCCAGGTCGAGTAGATCTTGGTTCCTCGGATCTGCTATGGCTGCGTTGATGTGTTCCAGCAATTCTTCCCGAGCGGCCAAAAGGGGGCTACCCGGCGGAATATTCCATGCGCTCACGCGAGCCAGATTGTCCTTCAGAATCAGATTGTCGAGGAGTCTCATGGTAGCACCCATTTGCTCCTGAGTAATGTCTTCTTCTAAATTTCTATTTTCTATCGCATGTTGCAATGTTTGCGCGGCCTGGCGAACTTGTGCATCACCGTTGCGAACATATTCTTTGACCACCTCAAGCATGTCTATCTCTCGGGCCAAAAGTTCCACCTGGTTCCGCATGCGTTGGACCCAAGCCTTGTTGAGATTGTCAGACGATGGAGGCTGCGTAAGGGCCACTAGCCGATCGATACGCACCCCGATGGGAGAATCTGCCGCGTAATTTTTCCTTACCCGCTTCAGGTGGATTACTAGCTGCTCACAGGCGCAACGGAAATGCAGCCTCCTGCACGACATCATGGTTTCTCCGGGTTCCATCGGGGCCTGAGACGCTACCGTGTGGAAGTAGCAATCGCCGCCGCCTCCACATTCGACGGGTCGAAATTCGAAATTTCCGCAGCGGATGATCTCCGAGACGCTAGATTGTCCTCCAGCAGGAGCACTTTGTTGAGTTTGTCGCCTGGCAGTCCCCTGCTGAGGAGAATTTGTGATGGCCGACACGAAACGGGTAACGCGTGTGATATAGTCGCTGCTGGTTCGAGAATAGATGTAGCAGCCGATCCAATAGATTGCCGGGAAAATGGCAACGCAGCTTAGCAGGCGAGTAATCTGACCTTTCCAACTTACGGCTACGGCCAACGTGCGACATTGCTCACAAACATCTTCCATCCTGCCCAGGCTAGGATTTTTCAAAATGGTCTCTCTTATCATGGGACCATGATACATAAGCTGAATCGGATTAAACGGAGTAACCATCTCGCCTACCAAAAAAGTGTACGAATTTTCTAAAAAAAGCAAGACAAGTCCTCCGCAAATGGTGGGCTGTCCACTTCTATCTAGTTTTCCTCTGCGTGGATATGGCCTATAAATCTTACTGCGAAACCTATGGACGAAATGTCTGCCTCCGCGCAAGCATAGCGCTAATTTGATCCTATCCGCTACGATAGCATTGCGCACGAGCGTAATATCGGATTGCCATTTTGCTCTGGCAGCATTTCGATTTTCTGCTATGACAACGCTGTTGCGGGCTCTGTAGCAGCGATAGCCGACGTCTGAAAGGATCGCGTAGGTCGACGCCCTCTTAGAGGTGAAGTAAAAAAGAAATACACTACCACCGAAGACGATGTGATTTTGCGATGCAAAAGTCAACTGCCCGTTGGCGGCGGTTCGCAACAGATTGCCGCGCCACAGTTGTGAGCAAGGAATTTTCATTACCTTGCTCCTGCCCTGCAAAATTTTCGCCATCTTGTCCCGTCTGAGTAGACTGTAAATTTCCATCGCGTTTCTGGCCCTATTCGTTGCAGCCGTATCGACCATCAGGCGTAGCGGTGACCGTTTTCCGTTTTCTTTTACCTCTTCTGCCCCAAAGAAGATAATATCCGCGCCCGTTCCCTTTGCGAGCGCCAGAGCCCTTTCGCCAATGGTAGGGAAGAGTTCATCGTCGGCGTCCAAACAAAGGACGTATTTGCCTTTGGATGCGAGAATGGACCGGATGCGGGCGTAGAGGGCTCCCCGATTGCGCCCGTTTTCGAGGACTGTGATACGTGAGTCCTTTGCGGCGTAGGATTTTAAAATCGCGAGGGAACCGTCCGTGGAGCCGTCATCCACGCAGATGATCTCGATGTCCTCCAAAGTTTGACTGCAGGCGCTGTCCAGCGCCGCCGGCAGCCAGGGCTCCACGTTGTAGACTGGGATGCAGATGGAAACCTTTGGGGCGGAAAAACCCAAAGAAGCAAGGCAAAGGAGTGGCAAAGTCACCCAGGCGAATCGGACCATGGCGCTATGGTATTGGAATGGCGGCGCAGAGCAAATCTAATGCGAAGGAATTCGAAAGATTCGATTTGCATTCTTAGACTTGCGCCGGAAAAAATTTTCTCAAGCCTGGCCGCACGGTGGCCATTCGTCTGAAGCTGCAAAGGGGCAAGCTCATTGAACGGCCCAACCGCTTCATTTTTTGGGCAGATTTTAAAGGTGAGCGGCTCCGACTCCACTGTCCTGTGACGGGCAGTATCGGTGGGGTGAAGGACTTTCATGGAATTCCCTGCCTATTCAGCCCATCTGCGGCGGCCGGTCGCAGGACGGCCGGCACCGTGGAGGCCCTCTCCTTAGATCGCTGCCGCTCCTGGATCGGCATTAATCAAAACCGCATTAACGGCTGGATGGAGGAGCTGCTGCGGGCCGATGCAATGAAGAAAATGGTCCGCTGCAAGGGGGCGGAGATTTTGCACGAGATCAGGGAGGGAAATTCGCGGCTAGATCTCTGCGTGCGGCACGAAGAACGACGTACCTACCTCGAGCTGAAGACCCCAATGCGGGACCTGTTTTTTGACGGAGATGCGCCCCTCTCTCGCCCGTCCGACCCTAATTACTTCGAGCGAGGCATTAAGCATTTTTATGAACTCGCCCGACTGGCCGGCGAGGGGAACCGGACCATCGTGGCGATTTGCTTCATGTACGACGCACAGGAATTCCGCCCACGGGAACAATCGGAATGGAGCAGGCGCATACGGGAGGCCGTGGACCACGCCAAAGGGCAGGGCGTGGAAAGCTGGCAGATTAACTTGAAAATCACCGATCGGCGCCTCTCGGTCCGGAGCCTTTTTCGGCTCTGGTAGATTTCTTTACGGAGATTGTGGGCCGTTCCGGCCGAGAAGCGACCGCGTCTGCCGGGAGAAAGTCGCCGAAGGCAAGGCAAGGGTGCACCGACGCCCCGCGACCGAGGACCGTTCCGGGCTGTAGAACGGAGTTGCAGCCCACCTGGGCTCCATCGCCTAGGAACGCGCCCAATTTCCGTAAATCCGTGTGCTGCGGGCCGCTCGGCAATTGGATGCGCGCCGATTGGCCATCAAGTCGCAAATTGGATAGGACGGCGCCGGCACCCAGATGGCTCGCGGACCCAAGAACGGAGTCGCCCACGTAGTTGAGGTGGGCAACGGTGGCGCCATCCATCAGAATTGAGCCTTTCACTTCACAGCTACTGCCTACGACGCAATTCGCACCTAGGAGTATGGGCGGCCGCAGGAAAGAAGACGGGCCCACCATCGCGCTGTGATGGACCACTATGCCCTTTGCCGGGGAAAAAAAATCTCTCCCTGCGCTCTTCGCAGTTACAGTATTTAGCGCCTCCTCGATGTGGGAAGGCCAGAGCCAGAAGGGCAGCCCCTCAAAAAATTCCTGCCACGGAGCGAGAGATCCCCAGGAGCCGAAAAGTTGAAATTCCTCCATGGCGCTAGAAGGAAACCTCCACCCAGCCGGCCCCAGTATTTTTGGGATGGATGACCTCGCCCCCTTCTCTCTGAATCGTCAGCGCGTTACCATCCGAGTAGGAAATTTGCACATCTTCCCGGACGGAAACGGGCTCGCTGGTTCCCTTTTTCAGGGTGCCTGAAAAAATTTTCTGTTTCGAATTCTTTTCCCTTACTAGAACTTTGACCTCGTCTGACGCGCTGAGCGTCAGCTTTCGAATCGCATTTGGAGCCACGTAGACCACATCGGCGCTTTCCCCGCTTAGCAGCTCTTCCCATTCCAAGTCGCGACTCGTCGACGGCCGCAGAAAAAAGAAACCGATGAGGAGAAGAACCAGAGTTCCACCGCCGTAGGCCAGCCACCGCCGGTCCCTCAATTTTGCCCGCAAAAATGCCCGCCAATCGCGCCTACCCGTAGTCGCTTTCTCCGCTAAATTTTCATCTTCCGGCGTAACAGTTTCCGAAGACGACTCCTTTCTAGCGGCCGGCCGGTCCTTTTTTTCGTCGGCGCTACCCACCTGAGCGATAAACTTCGCCGGATCTAGTCCCAGGAACTGGGAATAAATTTTTAAAAGGCCCCGGCGATAGATGGCGGGCAAATCGAAATCGAACTGACTGTCCTCGAATCGCTGAAGACAGTCTTCCGGGATCTTCGTCTCGCTTTCTACCTGCTTTAGCGTGAGTTGCCTCTTTTCTCTCGCCTGCCGCAGCTGCTCTCCCAGATTCATCATCACCACCAAGTGCAGACTAGCCCAACTGGACAGGATGGCGAATTTTTTTTGCAAATTATGTATGGCAAAGGCATTTTTTTACGGCGACGTGCTCTTTTCGCTGCGAAATTTTCTGGCAGCTCACCGGAGTCAGCGAGAAGGAAATTCCTTGACGGTATGGGCCGTTGGAACAACCAGGAGCGGGTGGGGCTGTAGCTCAGTCGGTAGAGCGCGTCGTTCGCAATGACGAGGTTGTCGGTTCGATCCCGATCAGCTCCACCAGTTTGCCGGCTTGCCTAAGCGGCGGCGAAAAAACTATCCCTGATTGCGGAAGAGGGTCTGTGTCCCCTGGGAAAGTTTGTCGGCCGCCTTTGCAGAGATGTCGTTCATGTAGGAGAGTTGGGTCATCTGGAACTGGATATGAATTAGGTCCTGCATGCTAATACCTCCGCGGGCGACGATGCCGGAGATGTCATTGACGGCGCGGTCAAAGTTTTTGCGAAATTCAGTCAGGGGGTTCAGCATCCGTTTCGCGATTGACGCCGATTTGTCCGACGACGACGCAGCCGAACTGCTCTGTGCAGCGCCGGCTGAATCTAATTGGCCTAGAAGACGTCCCATATCCCCCGATTGAACGACGCCGAAAGATGCTCCCTCTTCCGGCGCGCCAGCACCCAGGGGGGTCATTGGACCGACCGGTGAAATTGCCGCATTAGACATACTTGTGCTCTCCTAATTTCTTTTCCTGCGCAGGTAGTGAAAATCTTCCGTCTTCAGATGGCGGGCCAACTCCACCGCTCCGTCGTCAGAGCCGTCCGCGGTGACCTCATCCAAGAGCCGGTCACTGGCTTCCACCGCCCCACTCATGCGGAAAACCATAGCGGCGATCGCCTTTACCAGCTGATTGGCTGGATTGATTTTGGCCGCCCGCTGGATCAACGTGTCGCAGGCGAGAGTCAATTTCCCTAGATTGAGTTGAGCCATGGCAAGGCCGATCAGCGGCAACTCTGAGTTAGGCCGGACGGCGGCGATGCCGGTAAAGATGACAGCCGCCTGGGACTGCCTACCTTGACCGCAGGCCACATAGCCCATGGCCATGAGCAGCTGCAGCCACTCCGTCTTCGCTTCGGCAAATTCCGCCGGAATGGCGTTGACGTAGAGACTATCCTCCTGCCCCACGGCCACTACTCCTAGCGGATGGCCTGCGTGGTGCGGGAGAGGGCGTCGCCGGCGGCACGGAGCGTACCGCTCGCCAAGCCCGACGTCACGCCCCAGGACTGCACCATCCCTTGCACTCTCAGCAGCGCGCCTTGGTCGATATTGCTACCAGTGGCGGCCAGATTCTCAATGGCCGTGTTTAGATCGCTCTCCTGGTCATGGACCACCTGCCCGAGAAGCTTATAGAGATTTTCCAGCGTGTAAACTCCACCGCCTTCGGTCGAAGGAAAAAGATCACCAGAAAAGTCCGGTATTCCACTGCCACTACCCCCGCTTGCCATAGCATTTCCTCCTTACTGATTATGTAGCTGATCAAATTTCTCAGTCAACCTCTAAAATTTTTTACTACCCCGATTGCCGCAAGAAAACTCTTTTTTAGCGCTCCATAGGCGGCGAAGCGCTGCTGATCTAGGCCGCTCATCAAGATACGATTTACCTGGCCTAAGCCATCCATGAGTTGCTCTAGCACCTCCCGACGGCGAACGGAATTGCGCAACTCTCGCTCCAGTGGAACGAGGGTCGCCGTCTCCGCATTTTTTGCTTGAGCGGTACCGTTCATCGAAGCCCATCCAGCCGCATGTTGATGCGGCGACCTTCCCGGCTAAAAGAAAGTCCATCCGCCGTAATTCCATCCATTCGCCACCCGCTTGGCAGAAAAGCGCCGTTGAAGTACTTTCTCCCGTCTCCCGTCGCAACCCAGCTCAACCCACCGGAGCCGATAGTGATGGAGCGTATGGGTTCCGGAAAAAAGGCGTTTATCGAAGTTTCTGTCTGCGCTGAAAGGGTCTGCACGTCAAATTCGAGGGCGACATGGTTGGAGAAGGTCTGAATGAAATCTTCCGCCGCCGATTTCCACTGCTCCATCTGCAGAGCGCTGATTTTTCCTTGAAAAAATATTTTCTCTTCCATCGGAAGGACTGTGATTTGGCGCGCGAGGCCATGGCGTCCGAGCATTTCTCGGGTAGACTCGAGCACCTGACTTGGCGTTAGCACGTCGTTTTGGATTTTCCGTACCCCGGGCACGTCCGTGGAAATACGGGAGCGTACTTTTTGCCAGGCATCTTCGTCATAGACATAGCCTTCGATGACATAGGCTCCAGGCTGCATCTGAATGATTTGCAAACGACATCCGCTCATAGTGCGGAGCAAGTCTTCCACGGCGGATGTGACCCGTTCCTGACTACGAACGACGCAGTGAACGGACGGGTAGGCAGCTTGCAAAATGGTGCGTAGGTCACGTAAGTCAATGTTTGTGGGAACATAGCCATCTACCACCACCTGTCCCCGTTCGGCGCGAACCGTTACGGCTGGAAACTGTTCCATGGTAGCTAATTGCGTTCGAACTGCCTTTTCTATGTCCGCCGGGCCTATTTGTCTTTTTTTGGGCCAGCACAAAATGGCCAGCATGGCCACCAGAAATATTCCACCCACAAAAATCAACAGCCTCGCGCGCCTTTTCCGCCGCCGTGCCGTCTCCACTTCTCTTCGGGCTGCCCGCAGCGTAGCAGGTTCCGCGCTAAGATCCGCCTTTCCAAAGATTTCTTTCGGCACTTCGCTTTCTTCGACCTCCAGATTAGGCACATCGTTGGGGCCGTAGTTCGACCATTCGCCATCGATGGGACCGATGAGGATATGGGTGGCTCCCACGGTGACGAACTGAAAGTCGCCGACAACCGTCGGATTTTCCCCTTGGAGCAGTTTGCCATTAAGGAACGTTTTCCCGCTCAGTGATTTTACAAAAACTTGGCCCTTGTCATAGGTAAGTTCCGCATGGAGGGGCTGCACAAGTGCGTCCGATAGAAGTAGCTCCGCCCCATCGCCGCTGCCCAACGTGAGACGCGCGTCGTTCCCATCCATTTCCACCTCAGCACCGGCGTGCGGGCCGGTGATGAGCTTGACTCGGTAAGACGCTCCACCTTTCACCATCTACAGGCGTAGTCTGGAAGCCGATGATGATACTGTCAAACGAAATGACCAGCCGCGGCACTTTTTGCGTTTTTTTTGAAAAAGTTCGTCATTGACTCGCAGCACCCCGTTACTTGGAAATGCCGCGTCGGCTAGGGGGGTTAGCTCAGTTGGTTAGAGCGCCGGTATCACACACCGGAGGTCGACGGTTCGAGCCCGTCACCTCCCACCAGGAAGTCGATCTTTTGCGGCGCCCATCAGTTTGCTTCTGCCACCGATCTTTTCCGCTTTTTCGCTTTTCCCGCGCGAAGTGTGTCAATGTGCTGCTGGATTAGGGCGGCCTCCTCGTAGCGCTCTTCGGTGACTGCCAGGGAAAGAAGTAGTCCCAATTCGCGCGGATCCCGGGGAAGACGTTCCTGTAGATCCCCGGCAGCCATGGCTGAAGAGCGATCCCATTCAACCGCTGCCGTGCGCAGAAATATTGTGCGCGACTGCGGCCTTTTTCCGCAGTGTTCTTTGCCCCTCTGAATGCGGCGCAAAAGAGAATTCAGCAGTGAAGAAAACGTTTCATAGCAGCGCTCACAGCCAAAAGTTTTTCGCTTCAGGAGTTCGGCACCGCTAAGGCCGCAACCGGCGCAGGTGGTCTGGACTACGGAATCGGGACTATGCTGGCCTTGGAAAAGATCGGCACCCAGCAGCATCTCCGTTGGGGAGCCAATCTCGTCCACGACGCCCTTCGCCCTTGCGCAGGCGGCGCAAAAATTAATTCGTGAAGTGGTGCCATCGCACACACGCACAAGGTGAACGGTTGCCGGCGCTCCACAGCAATCGCATCTCAGCAGCCGGGCCATGTCTGGGTTGTAGTAGACCATAAATTTTCCGAAAAGGCGAGTCAAATCGACGGAAGACCTCCGAAACCATTCACTTCTAAGACACTATTTTTTATTTGGTCAAGATCATGGAAAGGCTGCCCGGCAATGGACCCATCCCTGCCGTTCATGTCCTCTGACGGAGATCGTTTTCTCGCCTTTCCAACTCGTGGAGAAATCATTGCGCTAATTGTACGTCCCGCCAGACGCGGGGTGGAGTCTGCCGTACCGAACTCTTTGAGGTCGCCAATGGCACGGTCAACGACTTGAAATCCCAACTCTTGGTGGGCCATTTCTCTCCCGCGGAACATCAGCGTAAGTTTTAGTTTAAAGCCTTGGGATAGAAACTCTTGCCCGCGCCGAATTTTCGTATTGTAGTCGCCAACATCCACGGACGGACGAAATTTCATTTCTTTGGTCTTGGACGCGTTAGATTTTTGCTGTCCTTTGGATTTTTTTTCCTCGTCATATTTGAATTTGCCGTAGTCTAAAATACGACAAACCGGCGGGTTAACTGTGGCAGCCACCTCAATGAGATCCAAGCCGAGAGCCCGTGCCCGCGCGAGCGCGTCCCGGGTAGCCATGACGCCAAGCTGAGCCCCATCGGGACCGATTACCCGCACTTCCGGGACCCGGATGCGTTCATTTCGACGGGGCCCGCGGTCAAAGCGACCGCGCCCAAAATCTTTTTTCTTTCCGCCGATTTTTTTCGGAAATGCGTTAACCATGGATCCCTGCCATTCTTGCGATGGATTCGTACGCCATCGGTGGGCCTTCTAGGAACCCGCTCGCAATCGGCAAGATTTTTTCGTCCGGTGGCTGTTCGAGATTTTTTTGTTGCCCGGGCAAGTGGGCGTCCCCCATTAGGAGTGTTCCTATGGCGTCGCCGACAGAGATCCGCAAGGGCCGCGTACTTTTACATGATGGCGTGCCCCACCTAGTTACCGAGATGCAGCACCGCACGCAGGGCCGCCAGGCCGGCTTTGTGCAGGTGGTGATGCGAAACTTGCGTACGGGCATGGCTACCAACACGAAAATTCGCACAACGGAAAATGTGGAGTTTTGCTTTCTCGAGCGCCGACAGTTAGAATTCTCCTATCGGGACGGTGATGAATTTCATTTTGTTCATCCGGAAACATTTGAGGATACTGCCATCGGTCGTGATTTAGCGGCCGAAATGGTGCCCTATTTGGTTGAAAATGTTTCCTATGATGTACTCTTTATTGACGGGAAAGCCATCGGCATAGAGCTGCCAGCCGCCGTGGAGATGGCGGTGAAAGAATCGCCGGAAGGAATTCGAGGCGATTCGGCCTCCAATGTCATGAAGCCGGCCACGATGGAAACAGATTTGATCGTGCAGGTGCCACTTTTTGTCAAGGTTGGCGACCGCATTCGGATTGGAACTGAAAAGGGTAACTACCTTGGTCGAGCTTAGAGAAAAAAGAAACGGAAATGGTGGAAAAAAGCTTTACTTCTTCCGTTCGCCACAGAGCTTGGGCTGACGGAACCGCATTGGGTTTACTTACATGGGAAATTTGAAAAAGCAGCGGCGTTTGAAGATGAACAAGCATAAACGCCGGAAGAGGTCTCGGCTTATGCGACACAAAAAGCGCACGTGGGGCTCTTAAGTAGGTTTTGTCCGCGTGGGTCCTACCTACTCGCTTTCGCGGAACGTTTGATCTAACATGGGAAACTTTGGATTTTCCAGCGGAAAGCGGAGGGTTACTCTGGTTCCGCGCGGTTTTAGCCCGTGGAATGCGATGGTGGCTCGGTGTGCCCGAAGAATATTTCGGACCACTAAAAGGCCAAAGCCGTTCCCTTCTAGTTTGTTGCTCCATTGGGGGCGGAACAGATTGGGCAACGCGGATGGGTCAATTCCCGCGCCGTCATCTTCCACTTCCACGCGGGCGAATGCACCTTCGTCGGCGCTGCGGACAATGATGCGACCCGAATTTTCCCACGCCTCCATGCCATTGCGCAGTAAATTTTCGAAAACTTGCTGAAGCTGGCTTCTGTCTCCAAGGATCAAAAGTGGTTCTATGGAAAGTTCTTTCCCTATGGTCCCATTGCGCCGATCCAGTTCCGGAGCCATTGCGTCAAGGCAATTTAGCAATGTTTCATTGATGTCGATCGGCAGTAGGACCGGCTTTGCGGGCCGAATGGAATTAAGAAAGCTGCCGAGCATGTGGCGTAGCCGGTCCACTTCGTTCTGGCAAGTTTCCACAGTTTTTCGGAGCCCATTGGCCCGCGGCAGGGAGTGCAGCTGCCGCTTGAGCAGTTGCAAATGGATCTGTATGCCGTTGAGCGGGTTGCCCAACTCGTGGGCCAGTGCGCCGGCCAACAGGGCGACGGTGGCGCAGGCGTCTTCTTCCTGCCGTAGCTCCCCCAACTCTTTTTCGGCCGTTCGGTCGGCCAGCACGAAAGCACTAAGGGTGGGGCCCCCTTCTTCCGGCGCCAAGGGAAAGCGGCTGACCCGCAGCAGGCGCCGCTCCGGATAGGTGACCAGCACTTCAAAGAGCTGTTGCCCAGGAGAATGCAAACTGTCTTTCGCGTGAAGAAAAATTTCCGGCGCGTAGCGGCGCAGCAAGAGCGGGACGTTTTCGCCGTTCGGGATGCCCATCAATTCTCTAGCCCGTCTATTTGCGTAAAGTACGATTCCGCAACAATTCACAATGATAAGCCCGTCCTGGAGGACGGCCAACAGCGACTCCCAAAAATTTGGCCACGGCAGGTCGCCATGTTTCTCCAAAAATGTCTCCGCCACGGCGCAGATTCAAAGCAAAAGAAGATCGACCTTGCAGCGAAATTTTTTGTCCGGCGGAGAAATTAATGACTCGAAAAGCGGACCAGACGGGCCAAAACCCGTTCTCGGCCGAGGACAGCCAGCATGCCGTAGAACCCCGGCCCAACGGTTTGGCCAGAAATGGCATAGCGTAGAGGATGAATGTAGGCACTGCTGTTCCTGTCCCGCTCCGCTGCGAAAGTTTTTAAGAATTGTTCCAAAAGATCCGCCGCCCACTCGCCATTCCATTGGCCGATCGCCGCCAAGAATTCCTCCACCCGGGCGAATGGATCGCCGCTGGCAAGGATTTTCTTGCGCCCATCCCCGTCCATGGGAAAGTTTTCGCGAAAAAAGTAGGCGCAGAAATGAGGCAGCTCCTCCAGGCCCCGCAATTTTTCCTGGCAGATGGTCAGCACGGAGCGGACGTAGTCCTCGGCGGGCCCATCGGCCAGCAGGCCCTCTTCCCGCAGTATCGGCAGGGCATGGTCATAAAACTCTTCCGCGGGAAGGGCTCGCACGTATTCCCCGTTCATGTGGGCCAACTTTTTTTCATCGAAGCGGGCATTGTTATGGTTAATGGCCGGCAGATCAAAGAGAGAGATAATCTCATCGATGGGCAGGATCTCTCGGTCATTTTTTGAGGACCAGCCGAGGAGGCAGAGATAGTTACGGACCGCTTCGGGCAGGTAGTGGCGCCGCTGGTACTCTTCGATGAGGGCGCCACTGTCCCGCTTGCTCATTTTTCCCGGGCCATTAGTCTTCAGTATGAGCGGAATATGTGCGTAGACGGGCGGTGTCCGGCCGAAGGCCTGGAAAAGTTCCACGTGCTTGCTGCTGTTCGAAAGGTGGTCTTCTCCTCGAACTACGTGGCTGATGGCCATGGCGATATCGTCCACGACGTTTACGAAATGGAAAACGGGCGAGCCGTCGGACCGCACGATGACGAAATCTTTCTCTTCGAGCCGCTGAACCTTACCTCGGATCCGGTCGTCGATTGTCGCCGGTTCTCCGGAAACGCGAAACCAAACGGCGCCATCTCTGTCGTAGGCACGGCCGCTGTCTCGCAACTTTTGCAGATATTCGCCGTAGATTTCGCCCCGCTGACTCTGAAAATAGGAGCCATAGGGGCCGCCCACGGTCGGGCCCTCGTCCCAGTCCAGGCCTAGCCAGCGGAGTCCCTCGAGCAGGACCTGGAGGTACTCCTCTGCATCCCGCTGTCGGTCAGTATCTTCAATGCGCAGCACGAACGTGCCGCCGCAGTGTCGGGCGTAGAGCCAGTTGAAAAGAGCCGTGCGGGCACTGCCGATGTGAAAAAAGCCGGTAGGGCTGGGGGCAAAGCGTACCCGAACGGAAGAACTTGGCGGCACTGCGCTCACGGCGTCTCCCGCATCAGGTCTAGTTCATAGGAAACGACAAAACGGTAGCTTTGTCCAGGCTGCAAAAGAATCGGCAGCAGCCGTTCGTAGCAGAGCAAGTGGGATTTGTCATCTGGGTCGTCGGGACGTTGCGGCTGCCACTCACCATAAAAATCGTCCTGCAGAATTCGCGGGTTCCAGCCCTTCTCCCCAAGCCGGACCGTGGCCGGAGGCAGACAGGGATCCGAAGAGGGGATTGGAACTGCGAAATAGAAGCGTTCGAGGCGAATGACTTTTTTGGGGACATAGGAAAATTCTGCCTGAATTGCGCCGGCGCGGAAGCTCCACTGCACTTTACAGGAGGCGAGGCCAGGAAGCACTTTCCCGTCCACAGCAAATAAATCCGGTTGTTCGTAGCGGAATTGAAATTCCCGGGAAGGACCTAGGCCCGTTGTGATGAATTTTCCTCCAAAGGAAGGCGCCGTAGATCTTCCCTCTAATGTTAGGACCGGAAGTAGGGGCGGGATATTTCCGACCGCTCGAACCATTCCGGACCAGTGAGGAAAGGCGCCGGAAGCCGATGGGGCGGACCGGGGCGGCGATACCAGCGGCAGCTGAAAAGAGAGACCGCCCTCTCCATCGCCATAGGTCATGAGTCCATGTTCCCACTTGCCGCCGCTGGAGAATGGGAAGTACCTCCCACCGCTAGCGATCCGCGCCTCTACGGTGCCCGGGAAGGACTCTTTTGCATTTTTGCCGAACTGGTACCAGAGGGCCAATTGTCGAATGATCGAAAAAATCATTTCAGTCCGGCTTAACTCCGAAAAATTTTCTTCACTCGTACTTAAGAGGAGGTCGCCACTTTCTCGATCGAAATGGCGGAAAAAGAAATTTTGGAAAAAGCGGCAAAGAAGCGCAACGTAGTGCTCCCG
>JAIRTQ010000016.1 GCA_031254835.1 Puniceicoccales bacterium
GAAAGGGCCGGCTGGGAACGCCCGTCGCTCTATTGCTGCTGCAGGCCATCCTAGTGACTATCCTGGTCACGTTATTTCTCTACGTGCCATCCATGAGCCTCTGCTTCTGGATCATCAACGCGGCCTCCTCCGTGCTCATTCTCGTCCTCTACTTCTGTCTATTTCTGTCGGGCCCCATTCTGCGCCGGCGCCTGGCGAATGTCCCGCGCGCTTTTTCCGTTCCCGGCGGATTTTCGACTCTGTGCCTCCTAGCCGCCGTCGGACTCGTCAACGTCCTCTTCTGCATGACCATCTCCTTTTTTCTGCCGGCGGAGTTGGTAGGCACGATTTCTCAGCGCACTTTTGGCTGGACCGTGGCAGGCGTCGTGGCGCTCCTCGCCTGCCCGCCTTTTCTATTTGTCGCCCTTAGTCGACCGAGCTGGAAGGCAACCAGCTAGAAGCCCTTTTCGGTGGCCTTCAATAGGCCTTAGCAAAAATCGTTAGCGGTCCTTTTTGGGAAGGATCTGCGATGCAGGGCCCAACTTCGCTTTCCCTGTCCAGCGGAATGCAGCGCGTGGAAATGGACAGCTCTGTGCCAATCTGTTTTTCGAGGTCCCGATCGCCGCAAAAGTAAGCTTCTGCAAATCCGCCGCCATCGGCGAAAAATTCCCGCAATTCTTCCTTCGACTTAGCCGAAACAGTCCGGGATCGACGCAAAGCCAACTGCCGTTCATAGAGCGCTTTGCCAAAATCGCGGAGCAGATCCGATGCGGACGAAACGAAGACATCGAAAGGCATCGCCATCTTTTCTTTGCCGTCCCGTCGCAGGTAACTCACCGTTGATTCTTCGAGTTCCCGCCGGCCCAATTCCACGATGAGCGGCGTACCGCCCTTTACCCGCTGCCAAAATTTTTCTCCGCCGCGCAAGGGTCTACCATCCACCTCCACGCGCAGGGCCGGGTCCGCCACCAGGAGAGCCTTGCGAAGTTTTTTCGCATAGTCGAGCACTTCACCGTCGCCATCGCCACGGATCAGTGGTAGGACTGCCACCTGCACCGGCGCAAGGTCAGGCGGCAAAATGATACCGTCGTCGTCGCCGTGGGCCATGATGAGCCCTCCGATGAGCCTGGTGGAGCTTCCCCAGGAGCTGGTCCAAGCGAACGCTTCCTGTCCATTCCGTCCTGCGAACTTTATGGCGCAGGCGTGGGCAAAATTTTGGCCCAAAAAGTGCGACGTCGCTGCCTGTAGTGCCTTGCCGTCCTGCATCATGGCCTCAATGGCGTAGGTCTCTTCGGCGCCGGGGAAGCGTTCCGAAGTGGTCTTTTTCCCGCACAGCACCGGCAAACACAGGTATTTTTCGGCAAACTGACGGTACAGCTCCAGCATGCACAGAGTTTCCGCCTGCGCCTCTTCTGCGCTTTCATGGGCGGTGTGGCCCTCCTGCCAAAGGAATTCCGCGGTCCGCAAAAACAGCCGCGGCCGCATCTCCCAGCGCACCACATTGGCCCACTGATTGATAAGCAAAGGAAGATCCCGATAGGACTGGATCCAGCGGGCGAAGGCCTCGCCGATGACCATCTCTGAAGTGGGCCGTACTACGAGCGGCTCTTCCAGCGGCGAGATGGGAATGAGCGTGCCATCCGGTCCCTTGGCGAGTTGGGAATGTGTTACGACGGCGCATTCCTTCGCAAAGCCTTCCACGTGGATTGCTTCGCGCTCAAAGTGGCTTTTGGGGATTAAGAGAGGAAAATAGGCATTTCGATGGCCGGTCTCTTTAATCATTCCGTCCAAAATATCTCGTATGCGCTCCCAAATGGCATAGCCGTTGGGCTTGATGATCATGCACCCGCGGACGGAACTCAGTTCGGCCAAATCGGCGGCCCGAATGACCTGTTGATACCATTCCGGGAAATTTTCTGCCCGCGTGGGCCTAATGGCATGGCGCCGCACCTCAGCGCTTTCATTCATGGGACCGCTCATGAAATAATTTCGGAGCCTGTCAAGGATGCATGCCGAAAGAACCGGTTTGGAATCCGGTCCACGAGCGACTGTGTTCGATTGCCTTTTGGCTGACCCTCTGCGCAGTTAATAACTTAACGAAAGCGTTCTTGCCCGCTAGCAGGCTAGCAGCAGCAGTAACGACGGTCATGGTCTCCGATAGCCCTGTGTTTCGGATTTGCGTCGGAACGGTTCATAGGGAATTAGGCGTCCTGGCAGTAGTCCTGCAATGGATGTCCTTAAAAGTATAGCCGCGCGCAAAGCCAGGAACGCCGGCTGGGCGCCCCATTGAAAAAGCCGTGCCATGCCCCCCCACGCCGCCGCAAAGGCGGCAGAGGTTTCAGGCGCCGCGCCGCCGTCGTGGAGCGGAATGGCTGTGGCTTCTAGACTGTCCGTCCTGCCTGTTCGACTCGGTTCGCCTTTTTCCGAACGGCCACAGTGCCCGAAAGATCCTTCCCATCGGGCCAGGGGTCGCTTTAGGGGTGTGTGGGGCTTCCGTGTGAGGGCGGCGGGCAATGACTTTTCGTCCCCCCTTCCGCTGCGATTCCGATCCATTTCGCCCTTCTGCCCTGTGGCGGAATCGATGCTCTCCAGATCGGCGACCGTTGCCGATGGCCTCTTCTCCAACCATCTCTGTCGAATACCTGCCATTTGCGGTCTGAGCGGACTGCGCCACAACTGCGTCCGGCAGTGCGTCTGCCCCACAATCGATCACGCAAGGACCGACGGCTCCGCATTGGGATCTTTCTCGCCCTTTATGACTGCTAGAAATGGGGTTCCGTCTTCTGCGAGGTCTCGATTGACTACGATCAGGTGCTAATCCGCGCCTTTCGTCGGCCACTCTGTCCTGATTTTCAGTGAATTCAGGCATTATCTCTATCTCCTTATAGCATGTTTTCGTTTAATTGCCACGAGATCACATTTTCCCGCCACGACATGCCGGCGCGGTAAAAGCAGGTGCCATAGGAACTACTTCTCTCTCTGGCACCTCACCCTTCGACTACACCATAAAAGGAAAAAGCATTGACCCTGTCGAGAAAAAAAAATAGCTGCTTCTCCATGAGACAAAAGCAAGAGGAGGGGCAGTCCTTTTGTAGACTGGCCCATCTCTTTGAATTGCAGAAAAACTTTTCCAAACGGCTCGGCATTGAGCCGGACAGCTTTTCCGATGAGAGGCGAAAGGACTGGATCCTCAACTACGCCAGAGCGATGCAGCAAGAAATCGCCGAGTTGGTGGATTCGTTGCCCTGGAAATGGTGGGCGAAATATCAGCAGTTTGACCTACAAAATGCTCGGGTAGAGGTGGTGGATATTTTGCACTTTTTGATTTCAATGGCCCTCATGTTGGGCATGGACGCGGATGACCTCTATGAAAAATTTTGCAAAAAAAACGAGATTAATCATATGCGGCAGGACGGCGGCTACGCCGAAAAAAATCGGAACGACGCCCGGCACATTTGACCGGTTGGCGAAATTTTAACATCCTTACTTAATTCGGCTTAGACGGTTGCCAAGATTCGAGCGGGCTTTGGAGTTGAAAAGCTGTGAATAGACGCGGCCGTCAATTGGGGGCAATTTTTCTTGTGGCAGGGACCAGCATCGGCGCGGGGGTCATTGCCCTTCCCATGCTGCTGGCGGGCGTTGGTCTGCTTTTCAGCACTCTTTGCATGGTTCTGGTCTGGGCGGTCATGTATTACTCTCGGCGCTTTTGTCGGCGGGCTCTGCATTGGTGGACTTTGCTGCCACGTTTCGCTCGGCGAAGGGATTTTTTTTGCCGCCGGAGGGCTGGTCGCTGGGGCGCATTTTCGCAATCATCTCCGTCCTGTTCACTTCCTTCGGTTTTCAAGTCATTTCCCACACACTTACCGAATACTGCTCCCGTGACCGCCGCGTGCTACGCCGGGTGTTCTTCTATGGCAGCCTCATCCCTCTGTGCCTCTACATCATCTGGACGATCGTCCTGCTATGGGTCGTCCATGGCAACGATGGAGATTTCTACGGCGCGATGACGGAGGGAAAGATGGACGTCGGGACGCTCATCGACAAACTGAGTCGCATTTCGTCCCTTCCCTACGCGCACAACGTCGTCTAGGCCATCGGCAGCGTCGTCATGTCAATTATTGGAGTGGGACTATGCGACTCTCTGTGGCCATTTTCCACAGAAGGACGCTCCGCAGCCGAATTAGATGCGGACGAACGGGCCGAGAAAAATTCGTTTTCGACGAAATTCCGATGGCAAATAGAGCGGATGTGTTTTCCTTCCCTCTAGGGACCGTAAACGAAAAGAGCAGGGCCGATGGGCAGGCTAATTGGCTGCGGTTCAAAAGAAAGGGAGAAAAAATGGCATCCATTAGAGGTAGCAAAACGGAAAAAAATTTACTCACCGCGTTCGCCGGCGAGTCCCAGGCGCGGAACCGCTACACATTTTTTGCGTCTCAGGCGAAGAAGGAGGGCCTCGTGCAGATCGCACGGCTCTTCGAAGAAACCGCCAATCAGGAAAAAGAGCACGCGGAGAGGTTGTTTCGCTTTTTGGAGGGCGGGCCCGTGGCCATAGCGGCGACCTTTCCGGCGGGACGGGTGGGCAGCACGGAGGAAAACTTATCCGCAGCGGCCAGCGGCGAACGAGAGGAGTACGAGCACATGTACCCAGATTTTACGAAAGTAGCCAACGACGAGGGCTTTGGAACAATTTCAGCCGCCTTGGCGGCCATCGCCATCGCGGAGCGTCACCATGAGGAGCGCTTTCTGGCCTTGCTGAAAGAATTGCGCGATGGGAGTTTGTTCCAAAAAAAGGAAGAAATTTTGTGGGAGTGCCTCAACTGTGGTTACTTGCATCGCGGCAGCGCCGCACCGGACCTCTGCCCCGCCTGCGCCCATCAGATGTCCTATTTCGTAGAAAAACGAAATTATTAACGGGACGAACTAGGACTGCCGACCGATGAGATTACGCAGCAGGACGTTCACCTAGTCACCCCGACGGGCCTGATAGTCGAGATAGTAGGCGCGTTTCCAGATTTCCTCCTTAGCCGTGCAGCTGGCGTTTTTGGAAACCGGGCGAAACCTAGACGCTTAATTTACCATTTCTCCTGCGAATGGATCGATGGCAAGTGCGGCAAATGCCTTGCCGACGAGATGGATAGACCCAGTAATGGCCGAAGGTTGGCCCCGCAAAAGCGGCAAAATTTCCGGAAGCTGCTGTTCCTCCACGGTCAGAATCCGGCAGCGACAGGAAGGCGGGACCAGGGCGCGCAGTTCCTCCGTCGAGACGGAGCGTTCTTCATTCATGTGCACCAGAATGAGTTCCGCGGCAATGGACGCCAAATGGGGGAGCAAGTCGCGGGCCCGGTCCAGGCCCAACATGCCGGTAACTATCGTAGGCGAAGACCTTTCCTCGGATGGCAGCCGCTGCCAATTTTTGCGAAAGACCTCTAACCCGGCCCCATTGTGAGTGCAGTCAAAGATCCATTGCCGACCGGCGACCGTGCGCCGGTCCCAGCGGCCCGGCCAACGGGCCAACGCCATGGCGGCCAAAAATTTTCCAAAATCCTTTTCCCGCCCGCACTTCCGCAGCCAGAGGCGACCCAGCGTAGCGGCCACTGGGCCATTCCGTTCCTGCTCGCAGCCTCGCAAATAGAGAAATGGTGGCAAATCGATGGGTTCCGATCGAATGAGCGGGGCCGCGGCGGCGTCCGCCGCCGCGGAGATTACCGCCAGGGCTTCCTCCGGCACATCCCCAAGCACCAGAGGAATGGCCGGCCGGGCAATGGCGGCCTTTTCTGCGGCGATGGCGGCCAGGTCCGG
>JAIRTQ010000104.1 GCA_031254835.1 Puniceicoccales bacterium
AACGGCAATTTGCTCGCAGAGAGGACGATCGCACACTCCTATCCCCACTGCTGGCGCTCCAAGACGCCGGTGATCTACCGAGCCGTGGATCAATGGTTTTTGCGATTGGAAGAGCCTGAGCTGCGGGCGCAGGCCCTAGACGCAGTCGCCGGTGTGCGCTGGATCCCGGACTGGGGCCGGAACCGCATCGGCGGTTTTTTGGAAAATCGGCCCGACTGGTGCATCAGCCGCCAGCGCTGCTGGGGAATTCCGCTTCCCGTATTTTTTGACGGGGCCGGTCGGCCTCTGTTGGATGGCGCCGTTGTCCGGGCCATCGCGGAAAAATTGCGCCGCCACGGCACTGACCGCTGGTTCGACGGCGGCGCGGACTGGCTGCTGGAGAACGTTCCGCTGCCGGACGGGTGGGATCGGTCGATGCTGCGTCCCGGCACGGACACGCTGGACGTCTGGATCGATTCCGGCTGCAGCTCCTGTGCCGTCCCAGCCTACGGCGACCGGCTGGAATTCCCCGCGGACCTCTATGTGGAAGGCACTGACCAGCACCGGGGCTGGTTCCAATCCTCTCTCTGGTGCGGATTAATTAGCTCCGGCCGTGCGCCCTATCGAGCAGTGCTGACCCATGGCTTCATCGTCGGCGAGGACAAAAAGAAAATTTCTAAGAGCTCCGACAAGCCCCAATCGGCCGATGACTACGTGCTCCGCTACGGCGCCGACGTGGTGCGGCTCTGGGTGGCCTCGGAAAATTTTCGCGGCGACGTGGCCATCTCCGACGGAATCATGGAGCATATGGCGGGTGCTTACGGGACTGTCCGCAATGCGCTCCGCTACCTGCTAGGGAATCTGCATGATTTTGACCGAGAGAAAGATGCGCTTCCCTTCGAGGGGCTACTGCCCCTGGACCGCTGGGCGCTCGCGAAATTGGGCGAGCTGATTGACGAAGTTTCTTTCGCCTACGACTCTTTCGAGTTCCATCGGGCCCAGCGTGCACTGGTAAATTTTTGCGGCGGCACGCTTTCTGCTCTTTATCACGACATGCTCAAGGATCGGCTCTATACCTACGGGAAAAATTGGCCCGAACGCCGCTCCGCCCAGACCGCCATGGGAGAGATCCTTTTGGCGCTGATAGCGCTGCTGCTGCCTATTCTGCCATTTACCGCCGATGAGGCCTACGCGCATCTTCAGTGTGGCGGAGATTTTGCCGAAAATCCCGCCCACCTGCTCCCCTGGCCCGACGGCCGCCGCTACGATCCGTGCAAAGAAACCGGCGCGGCGGTGGACCGGATTCTGACGATCCGCGCCCAGGCCTACCGCTCCTTGGAGGACGCCCGACGCGGGAAGCTCATTGGCAAATCGCTGGAGGCGAAGGTGATTCTCCGAGTTGGTCCAAGTCACGGAGATCGAGTTTTCCTGGGGGAACTTGCAAATTTTTTACCGGAAATTTTCATCGTTTCGCAGGTGGAACTGGCGGATGGGGATGGAGAAGCGTTGGTTGCGACGGTAGAGAAGGCAAATGGGAACCGCTGCAATCGCTGTTGGCGCTACTGCAAGGAGTTAGAGCAAGTAAAAGAAGGTGGCAGTCTCTGCCCGCGCTGTCGAAAAGTGCTCCTTGAATTTTTCCCAGAACTTATCTAGCCTCGCCTACCGGAAGGTGTTTGGATCATGGCAATGAGACGGCAAAAGGAGGAATTTGGCCCGGCGGCGGCCGCTTTCACAATCGAGGACGTGCGAGAGGCACTCCACGAGCGGGAGCGCTTGGCCAGCACCCCCGACGTGGGAATTCTCGTGGAGGAGCGACGGGCGAAAAAACGCGGAGGAGTACCTTCGCCGAAGGCAGTCGAAGAAAGTGCAGATTCTGGACCCGTGCGGCGGAAGGCGGCTTCCCTGCTGGACATTTTGGGCTTTGATCCGGACGGCCAAGAGGAAGCGGTTCCCTACAATCGCAGCAGCGTGAAAAGGGAATGGCTGAAAAATTACGACGTGCTGATAGACATGCGGGACAAGCTGGAAGCTCGGCTCAACGTTCACCGGTCCGATACGTTGCGAAGGGCTGGCAGCGGGCTCTCCGACCATTCCGCGCTGCTGGGTCAGCATACGGCAGATGGCGCCGCGGATCACATGGACTTGGAGCGGGCTTTGACTTTTGTAGAGAATGAGCGGGAATTGCTCGGAGAAGTGACTGCCGCCATTGGGCGCGTTTTCCGCGGCACCTACGGGATCTGCGAACAAACGGGGAAGCCAATCGACGGGAAGCGACTCGAGGCCATACCGTTCGCACGATTTTCCTTGGAGGGACAGCAGGAGCGAGAGAAGACGCAGCAGCGGATGGCGGCGGAGCAACAGACGGGTAACGCGCTCTTTCCCACCGGCGACGAGGACGGCGAGTTGCCGCTGGAGAAGGATGACGATGGGGACGAGTGAGACCACTCCTCCGTCCACTGCCCTACGCCACTTCGGTTGGAATTGTCTCCTGCTCATTCTCTTTGTTTCTCTGTGCGATCAACTTTCGAAATTTTTTGCCGCCCGGCCGGCCGCTCCTCTCACGCTCATTCCCCGCGTTCTCTATCTGCAACTCAGCCACAACGGCGGAGCCGCCTGGGGCATATTGTCGGGGCAGCGGGTTTTTTTGTGCGCGCTCGCCGTGGCCGTCCTTGCCGGCGGATTCCTTTGCCGCAGCCGTTTACGACTGGAGCGGAAATGGAATCGCGTCGCCTTTGGGCTCATCGGCGGCGGGATAGTCGGGAACCTGCTGGATCGCCTGCGCTTGGGCTATGTGGTGGATTTCATCGACCTGCATTTGCCCTGCTACCGTTGGCCGACGTTCAACATCGCCGATTGCGCGCTCTGCCTAGGCGTGCTACTTTATATCGTAACATCTTCTACGGAAAGAAAATAATTAACGGTCCAAGTCCTTGGCGCAAAATTCGTGCACGGCCTCTTTGCCCTTAAAAATGGCGTCGAAGAAGGCATCGTATTTTTCGAAGGTCGCTTTCGAGGAAAAGTTTTTCAGCACGTCCTGGCGCGCTTCGGCGCCGAGTTTTTTCCGCTTTTCGTCGTTTTGCAGCAGGTCGATGGCCGCCGCGGCCAGCCCGTCGGCGTCGCCCTGTGGCACTTGAATGCAGCCGCCGCCCTTTAGGGGCTCCAAATAGGGCATGGCCGTGCTCACCACCGGCAGCCCAAATGTTTTCGCCTCAATGATCCCCCTATGGAATCCCTCAAAGGCCGATGTGCACAGCAGCAGGGCACCGGAGGAATAGTAGGGAACCAAATCCTTCTGAAATCCGCCGATATCGATGGCGTGGCCGATTCCTAGCCGATCGATGAGCTTTTTGCACTGCAGATAGCACTTTTGGTACTGCCCCGTGTTTGTCCCCAGCATGATAAGCCGCGCGTCCGGAACATCTTTCAAGATTTTCGCAAAGGCTCGCAGGGCCAATTCGGGCCGCTTCTGGTTTTTGTCCCAACGGCCGACCCAGAGAATCGTTTTGCTGTCCAGCGGCGCCGGCGTCACATCCTCGACGGGAAAAGTCGGCGAATTTGGCAGGTAGACGGAATTCGTAACGCCCTTCTTCTCCCATTGAAGCAACTCATCCCGCGAAAGGCAGCTCATTCCATCGCAGGCCGAATAGAGGGGGACCAGATGATCGAATTTTTCCGCCATAGTTCTAAATGGGATACGAAAATTTGGCCCGCCGCGCTCCTGCGCTAAGGCACGGACGCCCAACAATTTCAGCAATAGAATGTTTTGAAAATTGGCGGCTTTCCAATATGATAGGTGCACGAACAAGTCCTGTGGATGCTCCCGCACCGCTAGCGCCCAGTTGATTGGATCTTGTACGGGAACGATTTCCACGTTTGGATCCAGCGGATAGTCGATGCGGTCCATGGCAGACCTATCCAAAAAGACTGTCGCATGGCAGTTCAATTTTTTCGCGAAGTGGTTCGCTAACTGCGCTGTGCCACGTTCGGTTCCGCCTGACGTCAGCATATGGGAGCGAATCCCGATGTTAACCGTTCGCCCTTCCCCTATGGGCTTCGGCTCTGGAAATTTCAGATAGGGCGCCGCTCTGCAGAACCACTTCCAATGTTTTCGAACAAGTGGGGCCAGAACGCCGTAGCGCTCATCGGCCGGAAGGCCGTCGATGTACTCCTGCAGAATGGGTGCGCCCTTCTCCGGTGGGCTCGTGAATAGATCTTTCGGAATTTTGAGTGCGGTGGAGGGCTCATGATAGGCGACTGCGTGAGAAACATTTAGCAAACGGGGAAAGTTTCTTGTCGAAGCCTCAGTAGAAAGAGGGAGCTCCGGATCGATGGCCTCACAGTCATCGGAGGCAAAATCTGGACTAGCGTCGCAACAAACTGGCCCATGCGAAGGGCAATTCCAGGCGGTAATTTTCTCCATAGCAGTGGGATTTTTTCCTACAGGCGGCACGGTTGCAAGGCGTAAATTACGCCATGGCGCTAGATTTTCCGTCTTCGGCGATGGAGCTGCCCTGGGCCGAATGGGTTGTGACCTGCCTCTGCGCCTTCGAGATGGAAAAAAGCGTCGCTCCGCCGCCGATGCAGCCGCCCTCGCAGGCCATCACTTCGATTAAATTTCCATCTTCGCAGGCCCCTTCCGTGCCGTAGCGGCGCAGTCGCTTGACCGTTTCTTTCGTTAGGCCATTGATTACCACCGGCTTGATTTCTTCTGCCTTACCATTCCACGCCGCCTGGACGGAGCGGGCCACGCCCGCCGACAGGGCGAATTCTCGCGCCTCCTTGGCGGTGATTGGCCGAATGGGCTCCTCCTCGCAGGCGGCCACGTCCACGGAGCGGGCCCGGAAGAGGGCGTCCACCTCCTCAAAATTTAATACATGATTAACATCTTGGTTTTGAAAAACTTCCCGATATTTGGCGAAGCATGGGCTGAGAAATACGAGAACGGCGTCGGGCCGCTCCCGCCGCAGCATTTTAGCCGTGTAGAGGAGCGGCGTCCCTGCCTTGGAGACATAGGGATTTATTTCCTTCAGATGCTTTGCTCGTAACTCGTTATAGGCGGCGCAACAAGAAGTGGTCATAAAAGGCTTTCCCTCCGCCATGTGCTCTTTAAAATCTTGCGCCTCAGTTCTAATGGTCTCCTCCGCACCGCGGGCCACCGCGCAGCTGCCGCCGAATCCGGCCCTTTTTAAGGCCATCTCCAGCTTCCCGGCCGGTTCCTGGCTCTGCCCCACCCAAGATGGTGCGTAGAGGGCAATTACCTCTTTGCCGGAGGTCATATGACGCAGCACGTCTACCAGTTGACTTTTGCAGACGATGGCACCAAATGGGCAACCGATGGAGCAGCGCCCGCAGGAAATGCAGCGGGAGAAGTCGATGGAGCAGCGGCCGTCCTCGCTCTTTCCGATGGCGCCAACGGGGCAGTTCGCTCCACAGGGGAGGGCACTGTGGATAACGGCGCCGAAGGGACAGGCCCGCAAACACTGATCGCATTTTTTGCATTTCTGCGGATCGATGG
>JAIRTQ010000026.1 GCA_031254835.1 Puniceicoccales bacterium
GCGTCTTTGAGATCGTAGACAATTGCATCGATGAGGCTTTGGCCGGCTATTGCAGCGCCATTTCCGTCACGATTCACGGCAACGGCGCCTGCACCATCGTCGACAACGGCCGCGGCATACCGGTGGATCCCCACCCCGTCTATAAAATTTCAGCACTGGAGCTCGTGCTGACGAATTTGCACGCCGGTGGAAAGTTTGGCAAGGGGGCCTACCATGTGTCGGGCGGGCTCCACGGCGTGGGGGCAAAGTGCGTCAATGCCCTCTCGGAACGCTTCGAAGTGGAGGTGCGGCGAAGCGGCAAAATTTACCGCATGGTTTTCTCCCGCGGGAAAGTGCTGGAATCCATGCACACGGTCGGGAATGCCCAAAGCACTGGCACAAAAATTACCCTTCTTCCTGATCCGGAAATTTTTCGCAATGGGCGGGAATTTCGCTACGAACTGCTGGCCAAACGGCTCCGCGAGCTGGCCTTCCTCAATCCGGGCATCCGCATCCGGCTCAACGACGAGCGGGAAAGCGGGGAGGTGGAATTTCACTTCGAGAAAGGCATCGCCGAATACGTGGGCTTCCTAAACGGCGGCAAGGGGCTGCTCCATCCGGAGCCGATCGTCTTTCAGGGCTCTGCGCCGGCGGAGGGGGATGGGCGGGTAACCGTGGACATCGCCATCCAGTACAACGACGGCTACGGGGAACAGGTCTACGCCTACGCCAACTCCATCTGCAACGTGGAAGGCGGCACCCATCTGTCCGGCTTTCGCACGGCCCTCACGCGGGTGCTGAACGGCTACGGGAAACAGAATAATCTACTGAAGGACAAGGACCCGGCCATTACTGGCGACGACGTGCGGGAGGGATTGACGGCCATCGTATCCGTGAAGGTGCCGGAGCCCCGCTTCGAGGGCCAGACCAAGACCAAACTTTCCAACGGGGAAGTGGATGGCATCGTGCAAAAAATCGTCGGCGACTCCCTCAAGTACGCCCTCGAGACGACGCCGGCATTGGGCAAAAAGATCATCGAAAAATGTCTAGGGGCGGCTCGAGCAAGAGAGGCGGCCCGAAAGGCGCGGGAGACCGTTCGGAAGAGCGCGCTGGTTGGGGGCGGATTGCCGGGGAAGCTGGCCGACTGTTCCGAGAAGGACCCGGCCGCCTGTGAGCTCTACATAGTGGAAGGCGATTCGGCCGGCGGCTCCGCCAAGCAGGGCCGAAATCGAGCCACCCAAGCCATTCTGCCACTGCGAGGTAAGGTCATTAACGTGGAGAAGGCGCGCATCGATCGGGTGCTGGGAAACGCCGAAATCCGCGCCATGATAACGGCCTGCGGCACCGGCGTAGGGGAATCGGCCGACGCCGCCTCTTTCGATATCTCCAAGTGTCGCTACCACAAAATCATCATCATGTCCGACGCGGACGTGGACGGCGCCCATATCCGCACGCTGCTGCTCACCTTCTTTTTCCGCCAAATGCGGGGACTCCTGGACAGCGGCTACGTCTACATCGCCCAGCCACCCCTCTACCGGATTAAACGGAAAAAACAGGAGCGCTACGTGCAGGACGACAGTGAGATGAACCGCATTCTCCTGGGGCTCGGAGCAGAGGATCTCACCCTGTCCCGGCTGGGGGATGGGCACACCTTCTCCCGGGAGCAGCTGGAAAAATTACTCCAGTGCCTCTGCCGGATCGAGTCCCTCGGCGCCGGCGTCCGCCGCCACGGCTGCACCTTCGGCGACTACCTGGACCAGCACGGGCCCGACGGCTACCGGCTGCCCCAATACCTGGCGAAAATCCGCATCGGGAACGAGGAACAGTTCTTTTTTCTGGAAAATGATGACGCCCGGGCCGAATTTTATCGGGACCACGACATCGTGGAGGGCAGCTTCGACGGCATGGTGAGCCGGGACGTGCAGCTGAACGGCATCCTGCTGCGAGAGCGCATTCTGGTGCAGGAAATTTTCGAGGGCCCCGCCCTCTCTACGGCTCTAGAAGAGATGGCCGGCTGTGGCTTTTCCGTGGATCGCTTTTCCCCCGCCGGCGCTCCCCGCTACGAACTGTCCGACGGGAAAGGATTTACGGAAAAGTTGGACAGCATTTTGACTCTGCCGGACGCGATCCGCGCCAACGGGAAGCGGGGGCTCACCATCCAGCGCTATAAGGGCCTGGGCGAGATGAACCCATCCCAGCTCTACGAGACCACCATGGATCCCGAGCGACGTAATTTGCTGCGGGTCTCCATCGCCGACGGCGCCCTCGCCGATGCCACCTTCTCCATGCTGATGGGGGAGGATGTGGAAATCCGGCGAACATTTATTGAAGACAATGCGCTCAATGTGAGCTATTTAGATATTTAAGCGGAATAAAATGGCAATGGACGAGGGGAACGGAGAGGCCGTGGCCGAAGGAGAATCGCAGGCCGTGGAAATGGCTAACGCGGAGGGCGGTGAGATGTTAGAGCGCTTCACCGAGGCCAGCATCGTGCAGGTCATGCGGACCGCCTACCTGGACTACTCCATGTCGGTGATCGTGAGTCGGGCTCTGCCGGACGTGCGGGACGGGCTCAAGCCGGTGCAACGGAGGATTCTCTA
>JAIRTQ010000054.1 GCA_031254835.1 Puniceicoccales bacterium
GTGGAACCCCGATGACAGCCAGCTACCCTGGTCCCGGCCCGGCAAGTGGGAGGGGGGAAGTTCCTTCGCGGCGGCCAAGACCCGCAGCTGAGACACCCGGTCCCGGAGGCGCGGTGGGCGGCGGAGCGGAGGCGAAGGACGGGGATCCGGCGGCCGGACTCTACGTCGTGGCCACGCCCCTAGGGAACCTGGGTGACCTGTCCGTCCGGGCCCGGGCCGTGCTCACCGCCGCAGATTTCATCGCCTGCGAGGACAGGAGGACGACGGGGAACCTGCTCCGCCATCTCGGCCTATCCCGGCCCCTCATCGCCTACCACGAGCACAACGAGAGGACGGCCGCCGGGACCATCGCCGAACGCGTCGCCGCCGGGGAGAGCGTTGCCCTGGTCTCCGACGCCGGGACACCCACCATCAGCGATCCGGGATTCCGGGTGGTCCGGGAGTGCCGCCGCCGGGGACTGCCCGTCTTCCCCGTTCCCGGCCCAAGCGCCGCCCTTGCCGCCCTGTCCGCCTCGGGCCTGCCCTCCGACGCCTTCCTGTTCCTCGGCTTCCCGCCGCCCCGCTCCGCCGCCCGGCGAAAATTATTGCAAGAATGGAAAAACTTCGCGGGCACGGTAATTTTTTACGAATCCTGTCACCGCATTGTTGCCTTTGTGGCCGAGGCGCTGGAGGAGCTGGGGCCGGATCGCACCGTCGCCGTCGGCCGGGAGCTCACCAAGCTCCATGAGAGCTGGCATGTCGGCCCACTGACGACGGTGGCAGTGAATTTAGCTCGGGAACGGCCCCGAGGCGAATACGTGCTGCTCATTGGGCCAGAAAATTTTTCATTCTAGGCGCCGGCCAATGCTATGTGCTTCTAGCGCAGAGCGCGAATCCGCTCCAGCAGGCCGGTGGTGCTGAAGCCGTCGAGGAAGGGTACGAATTCGATGCGGGCGCCGACGGCCCGCAGGGCCCGCAGCTCCTTGGAATCCAACTCGTCTATGGCCCGGTCCGCGGCCCGCACGTAGACATCCGGGGCAAAGGCACGGATTTCCCCGTCGGCCCTGGTTCCGTCGAAGAGAAAGAGGCCGTCCACCCAGCGAAGGGAGCGAAGGGCGTAGGCCCGCAATTTTTGGGGAAGGATCGGCCGCTCGGGTCCCTTCAACGAACGCACGCTGTCGTCCGAATTGAGCGCCACGACGAGCCGATCGCCGAACTGGGCAGCCTGCTGCAGAAGAAAAATATGGCCAGAGTGGAGCAAATCGAAGCAGCCATTCGTCAAAACCACCCGTCGGCCCTCCCGCCGCCAACGTTCCCGTTCGCTGCAAAGCTCAGAAAAAGGGGTAGCGCCCGGAAGATCCGGCAAGTTCACGGCGAAACCTCGACGGACTGTCCATCTTCCTTTTTATTTCCCGCCGGCTCGTGGGAGCGAAAGTCCACCATTTCTGCGCGCACGCGACGGCAGCCGTCCCGGGAAGAGATGCTGAGCCGGGCGGCGATGTCACAGGGCTGCGGAAGCGGCAGATCTTTGGCCAGGCCCCAAGCGACGCCCCAGACGGGCCCGTCGCGGCCGCGGAATGTGAAATTAAAATGTTGACTCCGACTGCCAAAAATTCGTGGCGGAATCAAGAAACGCACATTCCTAATCCCAAAAGTGGGTGGCGGATTTCCATGGCCGAACGGCTCTAAATTGCGCAATTGGCGCACGAGGGACTGGGAAATGTCCGCCGGATCCAGCCACTCGGCAATTTCTAAGTCATTGGCCACGTCGACGATCTTTAGCGCATCACTCACGTGCACCTCAAAGGCCTCACGGAAGCGGCTCACGTTGGAAATCGGCATGCCGATGCCGGCGGCAAGGGGATGGCCTCCCCAGGAACCTAGGTGCTGGGAGCATTTCGAAAGAAGATCCACCAGGTTCAGCCCGCTCACGCAGCGGCCGGAGCCCTTGGCCATGTGCTCTTCCTCCTTACTTAGCACCACACAGGGCTTTCGATAGCGTTGCATCAATTTCCCCGCCACAATGCCGATGACGCCCGTGTGCCACCGGTCATTGAAAAGCACGATGGAATTGCTGGTGGCATAGTTTGACTCCACCATGCGACTTGCCTCTTCCGTAATTTCCGATTCAATCCGCTGCCGCTCGACGTTCATTTCTGTCAGCTGCGTCGCGATGGCCTCCGCCCGCTCCCGATCGTCCGTAAGAAACATCTCTATGGGCAAGGTGGCGTCGGCGATGCGCCCGCTGGCGTTGATACGGGGACAGATGCGGTAGGACAGGTCCGTCGCGCTGAGGGGGCTGCCCGGATCTATTTGCCCTTGCGCGATGATGGCCCGCGTTCCGGCCCGGCGGGGATTTTCCAATTCCCGAAGACCGTGTTTGACGAATATGCGATTTTCTCCGATGAGCGGAACCACATCGGCTACCGTCGCCAGAGCAACCAAATCCAGCTGCGCTTTTAGGTCGTAAGAAGATGCCAACTCGATCTTTTTTTTGCGTAGCAATTTTAGCAGGCCGTAGATGAACTTGAAAACGAGTCCGCCGGTGCAAAAGATGCCGTGCTGGGCGCCATCGGCGCCTCCGTGGCCATTCGGATTTACCAATAGCAAATTTGCGTCGATGGGCCGCGTAGGCCGATGGTGGTCGATGACAATGGGCGTAGTGCCCTGATCGCGAATCCACTGCAGCTGTTCGAACGAATTAGTTGCGCAGTCCAAGGCGATGAGCAGATCCGGCCGGCCATCGGAAAAAATCCGGTCCAGCACGTTCTGTGAGAGGCCGTAGCCTTCGTCAAAGCGCCGCGGAATGTAGTAGCGAACGGCCGCCCCAAAGTGGCGCAAAACCCCAACCATGAGGGCGGTGGAGGTGATGCCGTCCACGTCGTAGTCGCCGACCACGGCGATGGTCTCCTTCCGCTCTAACGCTTCTATCAGTCGCTCGGCGGTTTCCTTTAGCAGTCGCACCTTAAAGGGATCTTCCAAATTTCGCAAATGGGGATCTAAAAAGGACCGCGCCGACCGGGGATCCGAATGGCCCCGTGCCGTGAGCAATTTTGCCGAAATGCGAGGCACCCGTAGAAATTTCTGCAATTTTTCCGCATCATCCCCATTTACTTGAAGATCCTTCCATCGCAATTGTCCACACATTACAGCACTCGGATACGCCTAGATCAGGGCCGTCGCAACTACTTTTTCCCTCGTCGCGAGGCTGCGAAGAAACTTTCGCGCGCCTTTCGTCGGCCGTGCCGTCCGCCATTTCTCGTTTGACTTTGTCAGAGATATTCTTTCACAGGCATGCCCCACCGTTCGCTCAGCCAAGGTGGCCCCCATGATCCTCGCCGGTTGCCAAAAGTGTACGCTCATCGATTTCCCTGAGAAGGTCGCCTGTATCGTCTTTACGCAGGGCTGCAATTTGCGCTGCCCCTTCTGTCACAACTCGGAACTTTGGGCCTACAGGGAGAATGGGCCCATCACGGAGGAAGAATTTTTTTCCTTTCTCGCCGGCCGCCGGGAAAAATTGGACGGCGTGGTGGTCTCCGGCGGAGAACCGACCCTGCAGCCAGATCTGGAGAATTTTTTGTGCCGGATCCGCGACCAGGGCTTTGCGACGAAGTTGGACACGAACGGACTCCAGCCGGCTGTGCTGGCAAAGCTATTGGACGAGAAGCTATTGGATTTCGTTGCCATGGATCTAAAACACACACCCAAAAACTACGCTGTCGCCTGCGGCGTGCCGGTGCCGGAGGAACTGATCCGCCAGTCCCTTGGCATTTTGCGGCAAAGTGCCATCGACTATGAGCTGCGCACGACCGCCGTGCCCGGAATTCATAATTTGGAAGATTTGGCCGCCCTCGGCGACCTGGTCAATGGCGCCCCACGCTTCACCTTGCAAAATTTTTCACCGAAATCCGCAGCAAATCCCTATCTGCGCAAAACAACGCCCTTTCCGCCGGAAGCGCTAGAGTCCCTGCGTCCCATTTTCGAATCTGCCGTGAAAAAATTTACAATCCGATAGCGTTTAACAACCCACTCGCCCTTGGGCTAATTTGATAGGCATGGGGTTTGAGCCATTTTGCATTTTCACGTACCGTGCGTAGATTTTTGCCCTACAGCTACTTCGGCGACTCGCCGAAAGGCCGGAAATTTTCCGATTGTTATTTCGCAAAATTGACTTGACTAAAACTGCAAACTTTAGCAGTGGGGTGGTTACTATGATAGGCGCACAGAAAGCATCCACGGCCGTTGCTCCGCTTAGAATTCCCAAAAATCCTTCGAAAGCCGGCCCAAAAATTTCCGTGGAACGGTTTTGTAGTAATCCGGCGGGCTCTGCTGACTTCGAATTCACCACTTTTGAAAAGATAATTGGCATGCCGACGGGTATCGTTGAAGCCCTGAAGTTGGCATACAAGTGCAAGTCCTGCAGATCCGCGGAGAATCTTGCGCTCCGCGCATGCGCGATTAGCGGCTCCGAATGGATGCGGTTTATCCTTCTTTCCCTATGCACGCTTTCCGTTTATTTCTTTGTCTCTTGGTTCCATGCTGCCTATAGGGAAAACCTTCTGACGAGGGCGATAGATATTAGCTGCACTGACATTAAGAAGCTTAAGTCCGTATATGACGGCGCGCTTGATAGGATTCCAATCCTAAGCCTGCCAGAGTATTCCTGCCAGAGGGAGTTTATTCGTCATCTGCTATGGCAGCTTATCAATGCGTCGGAGCGGGAAGGAGATGTATTTGGCGATCTGTTGGAAGAACTGCCGGAAGAGGTCAATAGCCAGGAAAAATTTGTCAGCGCTATGACAGGTGTGATTGGTTGCGAGTTCAGAAAGATTGGGATCGAAGATAAAAAGCAGAGTTACCCGGAGAAAATTACCTGCCAGGGCACAAAAATCGAAGTCCATCGCCCGTCGGAAGCACTCTTTTGGACAGTCGTAGATAACGTGTACGCAAACAGGCCCATGCATAAAGTAAGGTGGGTGTCAGAATTTTCCGACTACAATGCAAGTCGCAGTGCGGTCGACGAATTTAATGAAGATTGGATTCCAGACTGCCCCTACTTTTTGCGCATAAAATTGAAGTCGTTCCCTACCCCGACAAAGGATCAGTGGGAAGCATTTACCGGAAAAATGGAAGAATTAAAAGAGACGGTACAGGCGCTTGTGTCCTATTGCAACAAAAGGGCTGTCGGAGGCAACTGCGACAGCAAGCTTGCAGCCTTCGAAAGTGCGCTGAAGAAATTTCAGGCCAGTTCTTAGCCTGTCGAGGCTGGCGTTATCCTTTCTCCGCCGCCAACCGATGGCCAACGGTTCTGCTCCCCCGACGACGAGGTCAACGGGCCGTTCTCGCGCGACGTCCCACCCTTCCTCTAATGCAAGCGGTTGAATTTCCCTCGAAAAAGTATATGCCATGCTTCCATGGCCAGTTTTTATTTTATCATAATGCATAACTAGCCAATCCTGTGCATTTTATAAGCCGAGTTTTGCAGCTGGCGTTAATATGTTGCAGCGATGGCCTTTTCCTTTATCATCGCCGCAGCATGGAGGATCGGGTCCGTCTTCTGGCCACGTTGGAATGGGCAGAGAGCGTGCCGATCTTTGCCGGCTTCGATGGCGCCGTGGACGGGATTTATGCGCTGATCGCCTCCCGAACGGCGGCTGGCCCGGAGCGGATGGGGACGATCGGAGAATTTGCCCGCCGGATTGCCTCAGCCGCAAATCGTAGCACAAACATCGAGCGGGTCCTGCTGGAGATGCGGGCCGGCGGCAATGCCACTCTCTGCGCCAGTGCTTTACAGACTCTCGGCCATACAGTTACACTCGTAGCCAACGTAGGCAGGCCCATCCATCCCGCCTTCAATGGTCTGGTCGAAGGTGGCGCATGCGTCCATTCGCTGGGGGAACCGAATCGGACGGACGCGCTGGAGTTTTTCGACGGAAAAATCATGCTCACGGACTCCGGCCAGCTGACAACATGCACAGCTGCAGGACATTTCCCAACGGATTTGGGCTCACTGTTCGCCGGTCGACGTGCGATTGTTTTGACCAATTGGACCATGATGCCTCGCGGAACGGAAATTTTCTCGCAAATTTTTCGCCAATACCTGCCGGCCGTTTCCCGCTCTGTGCCGATTTTCTTTGATATCGCCGATCCGGCCCGCCGGGCGAATGATGAAATCGTTGCGCTGCTAGATCTTTTGGCACGCTTTGCCGAGACGCATCCTATCTATCTCAGTGTAAATTTAAAAGAGTTGGAGCGAATAGGCGGACTTTTGGGCGGCCGATCGAATGAGCGTGCAGATCTGGCTGAAATGATGGAAAAACTCCACAAACGCTGGCCAATAGAATGGATTTTGCACCGACTGGACGGAGCGGAATCTTTCGGGGAAAGCGGCTGGCACAGCGCGGAGGGATTTTTCACTGCGGAACCGCACACGACAACCGGCGGCGGGGACCATTTCAACGGCGGTTTCCTTTTTGGACTACTGGCAGGCCTGCCCAGACCTCTCGCCCTCTGCATGGGGAACGCCATCTCCGGCGCCTACGTGCGCAGCGGTAAATCGCCGAACAGGAGCGAATTGCGAGAATTTTTACTGGCGAACTAGTGGATTCGGCGGAGCTCTTCCAGCCGCCAAGTGCCATCGGGGCAACGCTGAACGATGCCCTCCAGTAAGGCGAAAATGGGATTCGATTCACTGCCGTCGGAGCCATCGCCATAGGCCCTTATGAGGAAGGTATCCCCGCGGACGGTGAGGCCATTGCCGAAAAATTGCAGCAGGTCTGCCTGGCTTAAGTCGCCGGGGCAGAGCGCATTAGCATCTTCGGCGGCCATTGGCCGGTCCATAGCTCTTTCGCCGAAGGAACCGTTAGCCGGAAGCGGTGGAAATTTGCGCAGCATCGCCGCCTCGATGGCCCGCTGAAGCGGGCCGCAGCGGGTGGCCGGATTTGAGGCGGGTCCGAGGCGCCGATTGACGAACTGATCCAGGCTGGCGAACGGTCCGTCGCTACGAACTTCCGCGGCAATGCATTCCGCGAGACGGTCCAGTTCCTCGGCCGTTAGCCGGCAGCGTCCCCAGGGACTGCCCTCCTGATCTTTTTGCCCAAGGTGACGGGAAATGGAGTAAGTTCCCGTGGCGAAATCGAATGGCATGGAACGGAGGAAAATTTTCCACGCTTCCGCGGAAGCGCCGTTGACGTTGAAAGCGCCCCAGTTGGTCAGCAGCCGGGGCGAATTTTGCTGCGCGTCAGTGCCATCGGACGGATCCCAAGGTCTGCAGTGGCTATGAGTGGAGCCGTTTTCAAAGCCGCCGACGAAATAGCCGCCGAAGAGGGCGCGGTTTGCCAGGTAGGAGCCGTCCAGCCGCATTTCGCCACGAAAGTATTCATGGGCACAGGGATCAGCAACGATCCAACTTTCTTCGCGCGGCAGCAGGTATGGCGCCCAAGAATTCCCCACCGCATAGGCCGGGTGGTAGGAGAAGGGAAAGAGACTTATGTGCTGTAAGGATGCTATGCTGAAGAATTTACGTGGAACGTCGAACAAGATCGGCTGTGCATTTTTTCCTAAAAAGCCCAGATCAGCCACCGGGGGCGGACCGTCTCCGGAAAAATCTTGAAGCTCCACCTGCCAAGAGGGATAGCTGCGGGAAAAACGATCGCTCCTTGGCAAGGGAAGGGAGTAGCCGTGCTCGAAGGCGCTTCGGCGGATTTGCGGCGCCCGCGGGTTGTGGTCGGCCAGCCAGCGCGGCGATGGGCCCCTATCTGCCCGTAAGTGCGCTCGCAGCTGGAAGATAGGGTAATCATGGCCATCCTGCGGTATGGTTCGGTAGGGCAGCGGAATTGGTCCGTCGCCGTCGATAAAGTCCGCAACTTCTTGGAGGATAGTGCCTTCGTTGTCCGTAAGCTGGATCGTTTGGCCGTCCCAGCGGGCTCTGTTTGGTATGGCCGCAAGCCGTCCCAGCAGAATTTCCCCAGGGTCCTCGTCCAGGCCCCAACGGATCTGCCAGTGATCGTCGCCTGTCGGGGAAAACGTTCCCTCTAAGACACTTCCCGCAGTAACGATTTGCTCTTGGTCCGGGGAAAGGAGTAGAATTTGGCCGGGACCGAGAGCCGCTTCGAAGCTACCGCGGCATAGACAGCCGGTCTGACCGTCCCCTAGGGGAATTTTTGCCCAATTTTTCGCTCCTATTTTGAGATTTAGCGCCGGTTTGGCGCCCAGTTCCTGGTCCCAGCGCTCTTTACATTCTGTCACTCGCCAGCAAAAGCCGTAGCGGTGCAATGCGATAGGGGTGGACAGGGGATTCCAGATGGCGAACTGGGGACGCAGCAAAATTGTGAGGACGGCACCGTTAACGACTCGGGCGGAAATGGTTAGCCAGGCTCCGCAGAGGACAGGATGGATGCCGTAGGAAGTGGGCAGCTCGTGGCCGTGGGAAGGGGCCGGCAGATCGCCCAATCGATGGTCACAGCCTTGTGGGCCATAGAGTTGTCTATAGATTGGCCCGCCCGATCGGAAGGGCAGCGCGCCGTCTGGCCCAACTTCTTGTGCGGCAGATAGATAGGAAGCCAGCAGGCCGAATGTGGGTGGCGGTTGCGGCAAATCTTCACGGGCAGGAAAAAGGAATTCAGCTGGCTGAAAATTTCCCGGCAACAGCTTGTCGTTGAGGTCTATGGGCCATTGGCCGGAGGTGGTTTGGAGCACGCCGCGGCTCCTAAAGGTGACAGCATGGAAGCATCTCGGATTCAGACCGGGGAGCAGTGTTCGCAAATCGCTAAAAGCTTGCAAGTCAGCGCGTTGTTCCGCGATGCCGCCACCCTGTTCCAGTAGCCAGCGGCCGCCGAATTCCTGGGCCACGCGGGGCTCCTCTCGTTCCGGCGGCGGCAGGTTAATTCGCACCTTCGCCGCCTCATCGCTAATCCAGAAGGCCCAGTGTCCCTGGACTTTGCCATTAGTTAGGACCGATTCCAGCGGGCAGCTGTCCGGCAGGCCCAGTTCCCAGAGCGGCGCTGCAGACGGGCCGCTCCAGACGGCCGGCGCGGAAAAATCCTCCACGAGAGCATCTTCGCCAGACACAAGCCAGCGGGAGAAGGTGGCGCGGCCATCCACTACTGACCAGAGGCCGGTCCAGTGGGAACAGCAATTGGAAGTGGCACAAACGTTAGCGGCTGTGGATGTAATGAATCGTCCCTCCGCCGGTGCGGCTGCGAGTGCATTCAAGGCCATTTGCAGGGCGGCTCTCGCATTTTGGCGCGCAATCTCCCGCTCCGTCGCCACCCGCGCCCGCTGTCCGGCGACCGCCAAAAAGAGGTCCATGGCCAGCAGGAAAATGCCGGCCAGCACCAGAAACACCAGCACCGTGGCGAGCGCGAATCCCCGAGAGCCTGAGAGAGAGGAGCGGGGATTGCGCGTGGAATTCATTTGAAGGGAAGCTATTAGATGTCAACCGAGATTGATATTGTCAGGCTTTCCTCGCAGCGCTCGAATGCGTTCCATTCGTTCGGCAACGGCCTTCTCGGCGCCGGCAATTCCGGAGAAATAGAACTGCTTTGGACTCACCATATAGCGCTGTCCCGTAACATTTTCCTTGTGGCCATGGGCATAGATGTAGGCCTCTGCCCCCAGGCGCTTGGCCAGGCTTTTTGGCTGATTACGTAAAAAATCTGGCACTGGCTGAACGGCCTTCGTGCGAATCTCTTCCTGAGCCCGCCCAAAAGCGGCGTAGGCGCTGTTACTTTTTTGTGCCGTAGCCATATAGACAGTGCCGTGGGCCAGATTGATGGCACATTCGGGCATGCCGACCGTTTCGCAGCTGTCGTAGCAGGCCGTGGCAATGGGCAAGGCGTGCGGGTCCGCCATTCCAACGTCTTCTGAGGCAAAGATTACCAGCCGTCGACAGATAAAGCGGGGATCCTCGCCGCCCTCCAACATTTTGGCGAGCCAGTAGAGCGCCGCATCCGGGTCGCAGCCGCGCATGCTCTTGATGTAGGCCGAGATGGTGGCGTGGTGCTCCGATCCATCCCGGTTGTAGCGCAGATGCCGCTCTTTCCCAAAAGCTTCCCAGTCGCCAATTGTGATGTGGGTGCCGACGGGAGAGGCTATAACCAAGGTTTCCAATGCATTGAGGGCGCGGCGCAGGTCTCCGTCACAGGTTTCTGCTAGCGCATTCAACGCTTCCTCTTCCACATCGCAGCTGCTGGCTCCGAGGCCACGCTCCCTATCTTTCAGCGCCATGCGCAGATAGTGTCGTACTTGCTCGGCGGTGAGCGGCTCCAATTGAAATAGGTGGCTGCGGCTGAGTAGCGGCGAAATGATATAAACCGTTGGCGTGTGGGTTGTTGCGCCGATAAGGCGGACGATGCCGCGCTCCACGTCCGGCAGCAACGAATCCTGCTGTGCCCGGTTGAAGCGGTGAATTTCGTCGATAAAAAGGATGGGCGGCGACGGGGCCCGGCGGGCGCTCTGCAGGGCGCTGCGCAGTTCGGTCATGTTGGACAGTATCGCATTTAGGCGAATGAACGTGCTACCGGTTTCTGCCGCAATGACTTCTGCTAGCGAGGTTTTCCCGCAGCCCGGCGGGCCAAAAAGGAGTAAGTTGCCAAAGGAGTTTTGCCGAACCAGGCGCGGGAGAAGGCAGCCTGGACCCAAAATATGTTCTTGGCCAACAACTTCGCCAAGGGTCCGCGGGCGCATGCGAACGGCAAGGGGCGCCATTGGACGGTGAGTTGGGGGCTCCATTTCGTTGATTGGGTCCGCAACGGCGCCATCGGACCAAAGTTCCCTTTGTAAGCCGGCCACGGACCATTTGATCCAAAGCCAACTGCCTTCGCAAATACGAAATCCCCGCGGTCGGCAAAGTTCTCTGGCAAACGTTTTTTTCGCCGAAGAGAACCCGTTGACCGATCGGCCGAGAAGAATAGTTCCTTCTGCAAATGACTGAAAATGAAGAATGGTCCGCCATTGCCGCACTTCTTTTGCAGTGGCATGGCCACGCGGCGCGGGTTCTCCCCTGGCGGACCTGGCGCAGTCTCTATGGCACTGTGCTTTCCGAATTTATGCTGCGACAGACGCGCGTGGTGACCGCTATTCCTTACTATTTGCGGTGGATGGAGCGATTTCCAGATTTTCGCTCAGTGGCGGAGGCAGACGAAAAAGAGCTGCTCTGCCTCTGGTCCGGTTTGGGCTACTACGGCCGCGTGCGGCAGCTGCGGCAGCTCAGTATAGCCATCTGCGACAGTGAGTTCCCGCCCGTCTCTCCAGATGAATGGCAAAAATTCCCCGGCGTGGGGCCCTACTGCGCCGCCGCCATCGCCGCCATCGGACAGAAATACGACGTTATCGCCCTTGACGGCAATGGCATACGCATTCTTTGCCGACTTGGTGGCACGGGGCCATTCCCGTCCAGGTCCGCCGCGGAAAGGGCTCTCCGACCGGCCGCCGATGCCCTCGCCATCCCGGGCCGCTGCGATCGCATCTGTGAAGCGCTCATGGATTTGGGCAGTGGCCATTGCCGAGCCCGTCGTCCTCATTGCGCCGCCTGTCCCCTCCGAAGCCGCTGCGCCGTGGTTCAACGGAGGCTAGTGCCGGAAGATTTTCCTAAGTTCCCGGCGCCAAAGTGCGGCAAGGAAGAACGGCGCCGGCTCTGGCTGCGCGACGATCGGGGTCTTTGGCTGACGATCGGCAGTGGCAGCCGGCTGTCTGGTCTCTACGAACTGCCAATCCTTCCCGTCGGCATGGGGGTGGGGCCGGTACTGCGGACCATTCGTCGCCGGATTTCCTCGATAAATTACATAGAAACGGTCCACTGTGCCGACGGCCGGCCGGGAGAGCTGCTCGCCGCCCTCCGTTCCGACGGCCAAGAGGTGCACCCCTGTTCATGCAGAGAATTGGAGCGATTGCCCATCAGCGGCCCCCACGGCCGCTGCATAGCTGATATCTTGGCGAATGGCTAAATCTTGCGCAGTGCACTACTTCGACTTTTGGCGCAACGAGCGGACGATGGTCCGATAGGCGGTGGATTCGCGCAAAGATTGAAGCCGCTGATCCCGCTCCATCCGGTACAGGTCGTCGTAGCCAAATTGCACGGCCAATTTGAGATGGTCTAGGGCAAACTGACTCTGCGCCGAAAGGGCGAAGGAGCAGGCGAGAATGTAGTGCAAATCAGGATCTTCCGGCGCAATGACGGTGGCCCGCACGGCCGCTCGAAGTCCATCGCCGATGCGGCCCGCGGCGAGGTAAAATTCACTGAGTCCAAGCAATACGAGCAAATCGTCGCTGCATTTTTCGGCAAATTTTTCGAAGAGGGCGCACTGAAAGGGCAGGTCCTCGATAAATGTTTTCGTTGCCATGGCTACATCCTGTCGAGCGGTTCAATGCCAAGCAATTGCAATCCTGTCGCGAGAAAATTGACCGTAATCTCGCAGAGGCCCAAGCGCCGCTCGGCGACTTCCTTTTCGTCCCCGAAGATGCGGCTGCTGTCGTAAAACGAGGAAAATTCGCAGGCGAGATCGTAGAGATAGCTGCAGAGCAGATGGGGGTGCAAATCTTCCAGCGCCATGGCAAGGGCAACGGGGAACAGAAGAAGCCGGTGCGCGAGCACACGTTCTTCCGTCGTAGCCGGTTCCAGCTTTGTCCCCGGCCGGAGGGCTTCCCCGTCGGCGCGCCTCCGGACGGCTCTGCCGCGGGCGACGGCGTATTGTAGATAGGGAGCCGTATTTCCGTCGAAGGAGAGCATTTTTTCCAACGAAAAGACGTAGTCGGACGTGCGATTTTGGGAGAGGTCGCCGTACTTGAGCGCCCCCACGCCGACGGCGCGAGCGATGACAGTCCGTTCATCCGCCGGCAGATTTGGATTTTTTCCCCTCAGAATTTCCCCGGCGCGGCCGATGGCGCTATCAAAAAGCTCCTGCAGCCGAACCGGTTCCCCCGAGCGGGTTTTGATGGCCTTTCCGTCGTCGCCGCAGACGGTCCCGAACCACAGGTGGCGGAGCGTCGGCAGCGGGTAGTTTTTGGCGGCAAACCACTTTTTGACTGTCAGAAAAAGCTGTTCAAAATGGTCCCGCTGGCGGCCGTCGGTGACGTACAAAATTTCCTCAGCGCCGAGGGTTTCCATGCGGTAGAGAACGGTGGCTAAATCCGTCGCGGCGTAGTTGGAGGTGCCATCGGACTTGCGTACGAGAAAGGGCTGTTCCCGAAAGCGCTTGTGCTCCCCGTGAAACACGGCCAACGCCCCATCATCTTCTTGCGCGATGGAGCAGTCGAGTAGCTCGTCGTAAACTCTAGCGACGGAATTGCGGTAGAAGGACTCGCCCAAAACAAGGTCAAACTGCACGTCGGCCAGATCGTAGATTTTTTGGAAAGATGCGTAGGAAAGTTCGTTAATTTTTTTCCAGAGCGCCAATCGCTCCGGGTCGCCGCCCTGCAGCGCCACCAGCTCTCGGCGTGCCTCTGCCAGCGCCTCCGGAGACCGATCCACTTCGGCGTTTCCCCTGCGGTACAGGGACTCCAGCAGGTCCAGTGTCTCTTCCTGCGGGACAGCCGACAGGCGCACCCCTTCGAGCCGCAGTTGCCGCAATAGAATGCCGAACTGGGTCCCCCAATCGCCGATGTGGTTATCGCGGATCACCTTCGCTCCCAAAAAGCTCAGCAGCCGGTAGAGGCAGTCGCCGATCACCAGAGAACGCAGATGCCCGACATGCATCTGCTTGGCGCTATTCGGACAGGAATAGTCCAGCACCACCCGCCGCCCGGCAACGGCCATGGCGGCGATCGCGGCCCGGCGGAAGTCCTCCGCGCCGCCATAGGCGGCGAGCCACCCCCCGAGGGCCGCGACCCGAAGTGTGATATTCAAAAAGCCAGCGCCGGAAACTTCCACTTCGGCGAACGAGGAAAAGTTACTTTCTCCCTCCAACGCGACCAAAAGTTGTCCTGCCAGCTGGCGCGGATCGGCGCCGTGCCGTTTGCCGTAGGGTAAAATTCCGTTGACTTGGAAATCTCCAAAGCGCATGTCTGCCACCCGCACGATCGGCTGAAAATCCACGCCGAAGCCGCAGCATTCCCGCGCGATTCTTCCAGTTTCCCTCTCCAAATGGGACAAAAAATTGAAGGGGACCTCTCCCATGGCCGTCTCTTCCTAGTTAGCGGTTTCTCGCTGTCTAGGAAATTTCCCGATTGTCGTTTCGTAAAATTGATTTAAATTGCAAACTTTAGCAGTGGGATAGCTACTATGGTAGTCGTACAGGAAGCATCCGCGGCCGTGGCTCCGCTTGGAATTCCCAAAAATCTTTCGAAAGAAGGCCTGAAAATTCCAGTGAAATAGTTCCGTAGTAATCAGGCGGTCTCTGCCAACTCCGCATTCACCATTTTTGAAAAGATAATTGGCATGCCGACAGGTATCGTTACGTCCCTGAAGTTGGCTACGATTGCAAGTCCTGCAGATCCGCGGAGAATCTTGCGCTCTGCGCATGCGCGATTAGCAGCTCTGAATGGATGCGGTTTATCCTTCTTTCCGTATGCACGCTTTCCGTTTATTTCTTTGTCTCGTGGTTCTATGCTGCCCATAGGTCAGACCTTCTGATGAGATCGATAGATATTAGCGGCACTAACATTAAGAAGCTTAAGTCCGTAGATGACGGCGCGCTTGATAGGATTTCAATCCTAAGCCTGCCAGAGTATTCCTGATATAGGAAGTTTATTCGTCGTCTGCTATGGAAGCTTAGCAATGAGTCGGAGCTGGAAGGGGATGTGTTTGGCGACCTGTTGCTAGAACTGCCGGAAAAGGTCAATGGCCAGGAAAAATTTGCCAGTGCTATGACATGTGTGATTGGTTCCGAGCTCAGAAAGATTGGGGGCGAAGATAAAAAGAGAAGTTTCTCGGAGAAAGTTACTTGCCAGGGCACAGAAGTCAAGGTCCATCGCCCGTCGGAAGCACTTTTTTGGACGGTCGTAGATAACGTGTATGCAAACAGGCCCATGCGTGAAGTAAAGTGGATGCTAGATGGTTGCTACGACTACTGTACAAGTCGCGATGCGGTCGACGAATTTAATAAAAATTGGATGCCAGACTGCCCTTACCTTTTGCGTATAAGTTTGAACCCGGGAAACACCCCGACAAGGGAGCAGTGGGAAGCATTTACCAAAAAAATGGAAGAATTAAAAGAGACGGTACAGGAGCTTGTGTCCTATTGCGACAAAAGGGCTGCCGAAGACAACGGCGATTGCGAGCTTGCAGCCTTCAATAGTGCGCTGAAGAAATTCCAGACCATTTCTTAGCCTATTGAGGTTGGCGCTATCCTTTCTCCGCCGCCGAGACCGCTGGCCAACGGTTCCGCTCCCCCGGTGGCGAGGTCAGCGGGCCGTTCTCGCGCGGCATCCCACGCTTCCTCGAGGCTTCGAGTGCTTGGGCCCGGAGTTTCGTCGAGAAAAGAATTGGCGAATTTTTGCCGTC
>JAIRTQ010000065.1 GCA_031254835.1 Puniceicoccales bacterium
AATTTCTGCACGAAGGAGCGGGGCTGGCTCGAGGACTACGCCCTTTTTAGCGTTCTCAGCAATCGCTTCGCCACCGCCGATTGGACCCGTTGGCCAGCGCACTACCGAGATCGGGAGAGGTCGGCCCTGGGAAAAGCCCGCGAGGAATGGGCCGCCGAGTTGGCCGTTTACGGTGTAGAGCAATATCTCTTTCAGCGGCAGTGGGATCAGATTCGCAGCTGCGCCGCTCGGCGGGACGTCTCGCTTGTCGGCGACATGCCCATCTTTGTCTCCCACGGCAGCATGGACGTCTGGTCCCGCCGAGAACTTTTTGACTTGGACGGGACCGGCTTGCCCAGGACCGTGGCCGGCGTTCCGCCGGACTACTTCAGCGCCACGGGCCAACGATGGGGTAACCCTCTCTATCAATGGAATTTACACAGAGAAGAGAACTACGCCTGGTGGGTCAGCCGACTCCGTCGTGCCCTATCTCTCTTCGACTTCGTTCGCGTGGACCACTTTCGCGCCTTTGCCGACTACTGGGAGATCCCTGCCGCGGAACCGACGGCCGTGCGGGGGAGATGGACGAAAGGCCCTGGAGAGGAATTCTTTAGGGCCATGGAGCATGCGCTCGGTCCCTTGCCTATCATCGCCGAAGATTTGGGCATTTTGAGCGAGCGGGCCATCGCACTCCGAGATCGACTGGACTTGCCAGGCCTGCGCATTTTGCTCTTTGCCCTCGACGATTATCACGAAAATTCGCCCTTTCTGCCGGAAAATTTTGTGGAAAATTGCGTCGCCTACAGCGGCACCCACGACAACGACACGGTTGCCGGCGCGCTTTTCGGGGACGGAGAAAATGCGACTCGCCGCAGGGATTTGCTATCGAGAATTTTACCGCAGCGCTACGGCCATTTGCACCCCATCGACGGCGCCATGGCCTGGCTGGCCGAGTCGCGGGCCCGCTGGCTCATTTTGCCCGTCCAGGACATCCTTCACCTGGGCAGCGATGCCCGCATGAACACCCCCGGCACGGCCGAGGGCAACTGGAACTGGCGATTGACAGAGAAAGACTTAGAATCCGTAGATCGGGACTTTCTTCGGCGACTGGGGGCCCGCTAGCAGACCGAAATCGACAACTATCCCAGCAGAACGGCCTGGCCAATGGCCAATGAACCGCTGTGGGACAGGGAGATGAGCAGTTTTTTCCCGCCAAGCAGGGCCATTCGCTCGGAGGCCGGCGAGAACAGCCGCACGGAGGGCGGTCCGCCATCGGAAAAAATTTCGATGGAGCGGAAGGAAATTTCTCGTCCAAAGCCGCTGCCTAAAGCCTTCGCCACGGCCTCCTTGCCGGCAAAACGGGCGGCGAAGGAGGGGTAGGGATTTTTCCGGGCGAGACAATGGTCGACTTCCCTTTTCGTGTAAATGCGGGCCAATAGCCGTTCTCCCCAACGGCAGAGGACAGAGCGAATGCGGTCCACTTCCACCAGATCGATCCCGACGGCCAGGACCAGGCCGCCGCTCACTGGCCACTCCCGCAACATTTTTTGTATTTTTTTCCACTTCCACAGGGACAGCTGTCGTTACGGCCGGCCGCCGACTGTGCTCTGCGTTGCGTAGGCCGCCCACGCGGTTTTTCGGCCGAAAGAGGTGCGGATTGGGCGCCTTCCATGCCGAAGCGGATCGTGCCTAGCACTTCCTGCAGTTTTTCTACGCTGCTGGCCGAGCGGAAAAGGACGTAGGCGACGGAGCGGGCAATTTCCTCCATCATGCGGCGAAAATGGTCAAACGCCTCCGCCTTATATTCATAGAGTGGATTTTTTTGCGCATAGCCACGCAGGCCGACACTGCTCCGCAGGTCATCCATCTCCGTCAGGTGCTCCTGCCAGTGCCGGTCGATGGAGCGCAATAGGGCAAGCCGCTCCAGGCGAAGGAGAATTTCCGGATCCTCCAGCCGTTCTTTGACTTCGTAGGCGGCCCAGACTCTTCCCATGAGCAACTCTACCCGTCCAGATCGGTCCAATCGCAGCAACTCTTCCGCCTTCACCGCAACGGGAAACAGCATCCCGGACCGCTGAGCGGCCTCTTCCGCGCGGGCCGATTCCTCCTCCTCAAAATCGCAGATGCGGCCCAGCTCTTCCCGGAGCAGTTCGTCGATGATGGTTCGTGGCTTTTCTTCGCGCAACACGTTATCTCGCAACGAATAGATCACTTCCCGCTGGGCATTAAGCACATCGTCGTATTGGAGCAGGCGCCGCCGCATGGCATAGTTCTGCTGCTCCACCCTGCGCTGTGCATTAGCGATGGAACGATTTACGATTGGGTGCGCCAGCATGTCGCCCTCCCGAAAGGTACGGTCCAGAAGGGCGGCGATGGGCCCCCTGCCGGCAAAGAGCCGCATGAGATCATCCTCAAGGGACACATAGAATTGGGACTCGCCCGGGTCCCCCTGGCGGGCACAGCGACCCCGCAGCTGCCGATCGATGCGGCGGGCCTCGTGCCGTTCCGTACCGATCACCCGTAGGCCGTTAAGGGCTACAACACCTTCACTCAGCCGGATATCCGTTCCTCTACCGGCCATATTGGTGGCGATGGTGATTGCCCCCACAGCTCCAGCCTTGGCTATGATCTTTGCCTCCGCCTCATGAAATTTCGCATTGAGCACCGTATGGGGCAATTTTTTGCCCTGCAGCATTTTGTCCAGCAGCTGTGAGGCCTCTACGGAGGTAGTCCCCACCAGCACCGGCTGGCCCCGCCGGTGGGCCGCTTCGATGTCCGCCAGCACGGCCGCATATTTTTCCCGCCGAGTCTTGTACACCACGTCGTCGCCGTCCTTTCGGATACAGGTCCTATGGGTGGGGATAGCCACCACGGAAAGGTGGTAGATGTCCTGAAATTCCTGTGCCTCCGTCTCCGCCGTACCGGTCATACCGGCGAGTTTTTCGTAGAGCCGGAAGTAGTTCTGTATGGTGACAGTTGCGTAAGTGCGGCTTTCCCGCTGTACCTCCACGCCCTCCTTCACCTCCACCGCCTGGTGCAGACCGTCGCTCCATCGGCGTCCCACCATGGCCCGGCCCGTGTTGGGATCCACGATCACCACCTGCCCCTCGTGCACAATATAGTGCTGGTCCCTCTCGAAAAGGGTGTAGGCGCGGACCAGCTGGCTAATGCAGTGAATCCGCTCTCCCGTGACCGCCGCCTGGGCAGCCAGCTCCCGCTTTTTTTCCTGCCGCTCTTCCGCCGTACCTTCGCCGGCTCGGTCAATCTCGGCGCAAAGGAGGGCCAAGTCCGGCAACACAAAGGCATCCGGGTCCTCCGGAAAGAGAGTTTTTCTGCCCAATTCCGTTAGATCGGCACTATTTTGCCGCTCCTCGATGGTGAAGTAGAGGGTCTCCTTCAGGCGGAAGCGCTCGTCCCGCCGCATGTCGCTGGCCATCTTTCCTTCCAGCCGTTCCAAGCGCCGGCTAGCCCCACCCGATTCCAACATTTTGCACAGTTGTCTGTGTTTTGGCATGCCCATGCGGACCGTGAAAAGCTTCTTGTAGCCTTCCTCATCGTTAGGATTTTTCTCCAGCAGCTCCCGGGCCTCCGCCATGAGTCGGTTGCAAAACTGCAGCTGCAGGTCCGTCAGCCGCTCCACCGGACCGCGCAGTTCGCCGTAGGGGGCGATCCGCTCCTCCGCCGCCGGGCCGGAAATGATCAGCGGCGTGCGGGCCTCGTCGATGAGCACCGAATCCACCTCGTCCACAATGCAGTAGTAGTGATCCCGCTGCACCTGATCCTCCACCGAATTGGCCAGGCCCCGGTCCCGCAAGTAGTCGAAGCCCAACTCCGAGGCGGTGCCGTAGGTTATGTCGCAGCCGTAGGCCAATTTTCGCTCCTCCGGCTCCATGCCGCTCTGAATGCAGCCGACGGTCAGCCCCAAAAAATTATAAAGGATCCCCATCCACTCCGAGTCCCGCCGCGCCAGGTAGTCATTGACTGTCACCAGCTGGCAGTTGCGGCCAGTGAGAGCGTTGAGGTAGAGGGGCATGGTGGCCACGAAGGTCTTTCCTTCGCCGGTGGCCATTTCGGCGATTTTTTTGGAATGGAGCGCGATGGCGCCGATGAGCTGCACGTCGTAGGGCACCAACCGCCACTCCATCTCTTCGTCACAGACAGTGAATTTTGTCCCGCAAAGGCGCCTAGAGGCACTTTTCACGGCCGCAAACGCTTCCGGCAAGATGCCATCTAATGACTCTCCTGCCCTCACCCGGCCCTTGAATTCCTCCGTTTTCGCCCGCAATTCATCGTCGCCAAGCGCGCCCCACCGCTGCTCCAACTCATTGATGCGCCGCACCGTGGGCCCGCACTTTTGGACAAATTTCCGGTAATGTCTCCCCGCCAACCGGCTCCACAACTTTCCAATTCCCAAAATCATCGGCATCGGCCGCCACTTGGTAGGCTCCTCCGGGACCCCGTCAACCGTTTTTGGGCTCCGGCAACCGGCACGGTCGGGGGCCCAGGCGTCCCGGACCGTTTCCGCAACAATAAAATTCCCGCGAAAATGCCTAAAAACCCTCCGCCGTGCGTTTTGCCAGCCGGTACTGATCCCGGAAGCGGCCTACGATCCGGCGCTGCACTTCCAGGGCGGCGGCCGGCCTGGTGGGCTGCAGAACGGCGGCGAAGACATCGTTAACCTCGTCGTAGGCAAAGCCGGAAAAGTCCTCCAAAATTTTTAGTGCCCGCTCGGCGTCGTCGGTGCGGCCCTCCGATCGGGCGGATAAAATGGCCGCCCAGGCTTCCACCAGCTCTCGATGGGGCACCATGAAGGCGAATTTTATCATCCACTTGAGAGTGCTATAGACGGAAGCGGTGTACTCCGGCCGGTAGGTGAGAGCGGACCGTTCGAACGTTTGGACCGAACCATCGCCCTTAGTGCAGTAGGGCGCGTACTTTTCGGCATAGACCGCCCTATTTACGGCGGGGCGGAAGAGTTCGTTGCGAATCGGCCCGCCCGGTGTACCCACCCGAAAGACGACAATTTTTTGTCCCTCTTCTCCCAGCACGTACTCCAAAAACAACTTGGCCACTTCACGATTG